>JAVCCX010000437.1 GCA_030765245.1 Candidatus Zophobacter franzmannii
ATTTCCCAGAGCCGGAAGCTCCACTAAGAAGGATGAAGTCACCAGTGTTGATACTAAATTCACCATTCCAACTAATGCCATCTGATTGAAATGGGTATCTAAAGGAAAAGTCTTGTATTTTGTAAAGTTCATTGGACATAGTAATCACTCTTGAAAATATAATTGTCGAGTCAAGATATTTGAACTTGTATTGTGTTTAATTATACATAAAGAAAAACATATTGACAAGAACCTATCAAATATTGATGAATAATGATTACATATGATTCGAGAGGAGATAGGAAATATGAAGCGTGTTTTAATCATAGCTACTTTTTTGCTAACACTACTTAGTGTCTTGGGAGGTCTTTCACCAAGACCTGAGAAATACTTAATGATTGAGGTTAACCACCCATCTGAAATAGAGAATCTAACAAGTCTTTGTTCTATAGATAAAGTTGATGGAAACCTTGTCTATGCATATGCATTACCAGACGAAGTAATTGCAGTTAGAAACAGTGGTTATAGATACGAGACAATCCCTTTCCCATATCAAAATACAAGAGTTAGTATGGCAACAACTGTTGCTCAGATGGACAATTGGGATCTTTATCCTACCTTCTCAGTATTTAATCAGATGGTCTTAGATTTAGCCACAGATTATCCTAATATTTGCCAAGCTTACACCATTGGAAATTCAGTTCAAAATAGAGCTATATATATGCTTAAAATATCTGATAATGTAGCCTCATCAGAAGCTGAACCAGAAGTCTATTACACCGGCACAATGCATGGAGATGAAACTCTATGTTATGTTGCCCTTCTCCGCTTAGCGTATGAGATATGTGAGGGTTACGGCACTGATACAGAGCTTACTGATATGGTTAATAACATGGAAATCTATATCAATCCTCTATCAAATCCGGACGGTACTTTCTACGGCGGTGAAAATAGTATTGATTCATCAAGACGCTATAATTATAACAATGTTGATTTGAATAGAAACTTTATTGATCCCGATTCTAATACCAATGGTGACGGCAATGCAACTGCGATTGAAAATACACATCAAATGAACTTTGCAAGCTCACATAATTTTGTTCTTTCAGCAAACTTCCATAGCGGAGCGGAAGTTGTTAATTACCCTTGGGACACTTGGTCAACACGACACATTGATGATACTTGGTATCAATATGTTAGTAGGAATTATGCTACTTCTGTACAGAATTTAGGTCCTACCGACTACTTTGATGATCAAACTAACGGAATTACTAATGGATATGACTGGTACACAACGGATGGTTGCCGCCAGGACTGGATGAACTATTTTCAATACTGCCGTGAAGTTACGATTGAACTCTCAAATACAAAAATACTACCTGATACTGACTTGGATGCCTATTATGGGTATAATAGACAGAGTCTCCTAAACTTTTTAAAAGAAGCAAATTACGGTATTCAAGGAATTATTACTGATATTGATGGTAATCCTCTGGAAGCTGAGATCAGTATAAATAATCACGATGATGCTCAGTCAACTGTCTGGTCAGCTTCAGATAATGGTGATTATTATCGTCCTATTGCTGCCGGAAACTATGAAGTGACAGTCAGTGTTACAGGTTATGATGACCAAGTGTTTAACAGTATTATTGTCACAAATGGACAAGCCACAATACTTAATGCAACCTTTGGTACATTAGGTGGTACACAGGATATCAATCTTAGTACTGGTTGGAATCTTATAAGTCTAAATGCAACTGCAGATGATATGAACCCGGAAGTCATTTTTGCAAGTATTGCAAGTAATGTTATCCAAGTTAAAAATCTTACACAGACCTACGATCCATCAATGCCTGAATACTTTAATACGTTAACTGTGATGGATAATGCTGAAGCATATTGGGTAAATATGAGCAATCCTGAGACCCTTTCAATTACAGGTACTATCGCTGATGACACTCAAGTAATTAGCTTAAATAGTGGCTGGAATATGTTAGGCTATTGTATGCAGGCTGCTTTAGCACCTGAAACTGCACTACAGAATATACTATCTGACCTAATCCAGATCAAGAATCTAACCCAGACTTATGACCCATCTATGCCATCCTACTTCAATACTCTTACTCAAATGGAACCTGGAATTGGTTATTGGATAAACATGCAAAATTCTGCTAATCTTTTATACAATAGTACTACTAGAGTAATTGCTGAAGGAAGAGATGATGCTTATTGGAATCCAACAGTATATCCAAACAATACAGCAACAGCATATATTACCTTACCTGGGGTTAATCCTCAAGCAGGTGATTTACTTGGTGCTTTTAATAATGATGAGTGTCTTGGTACTGCAAATATCACGGTAAATAACATCGATGCTTATGCTACAATGGTCATTCAGGTCCCGGAGAATGGTACTGTTATTAACTTTAGATATCACAATATTATAACAGATGTTGTAGATGAATTTGACGGAGAGCTTATTGTAAACTCTAGTGAAACATATACTCACACATTGGCAACAACTGACATTGATGATAATGTAGTTCCGGCTGATAATTATATTTCTGTATATCCAAATCCATTCAACCCGATGACTGGAGAATGTACTATCAATTCAAAACAAGCTAATAGTAACTGGAAGATTTATAATCTCAAGGGTCAGCTTGTCTCTGAGTTGAAAGAGAGTAATACTTGGAATGGTAAAACAGTTAATGGTAAGAGTTGTCCTGAAGGTATTTACTTTATTAGGAATACAGATGATAACTCAAGTAAAATTGAGAAACTAATTCTGATGAAATAATAGCCTTATAGATATGACCATTCCATACGATACTATGATTCCCGCCTTCAAACTCGTTGTGAGCAAGCACTTTTACTAACTGCCCCAAGATATTATAGACTTCCAGTTTCACTTCTGATATTTCCTTAATGTCAAAGTTGATAGTAGTGGTAGGAAGATAAAATAACAGACATGGATAAATGCGATTTTAAGCAATATCATTATCGGAAAGTATCTTAAAGGCTACCAATAAGTTATGGTGTTTTATCTAGAATCCCCCATTATGCTTATCTATTGATAA
>JAVCCX010000062.1 GCA_030765245.1 Candidatus Zophobacter franzmannii
AGAGCCTAAAAACTATTTCTAATGTCTTCACCAAAAATGAAAACAATGTACCATCTCTTTATAAACCAAAAAGAAAATCTAATATCTACAATTCCACGCGAAGGGACAGGCGGTAACATTCTCTTTAACAATGCCATTAGCTCCTTTCTCTGGCCATGAGAAAGGTTTTGCTTGAAATCAGTTGTTCCTATCAGTTTCTCTTTTTTCTTCATCATCAAGCAACTCTTTTACGTTCTTCTCGCTCTTTATCCATCCTATACATAACAGCAATTATTGCGAATACTAACATCAATTGATAGAAGTTATTCGTTTGCTTCAGCACCCATTCTAATACTGACTCAAGGTAAATTGCTAGAAGCCCACCCAGGAAAGCTATTGAAACAAATTGGTATGGATGTCCCTTGTATCTTACATAGTTTCTCAAATTCAAAAAGTAGAAGTAAAATATCAAAGCAAAGAATACCACCAGTGTATGCCACCCACACTCCGCAGCAATCATAAGATAAATAGTTTCAACAAGACCATTTTGTTCATCCGGGTCAAGTTCATCTTGCAAAGGAATGTGAGAGCTATAATTATATGGAGGGTTTACTTTAACACCAAAGTTATTTAACCCAATCCCCAGTCTTTTGTCATTTGCCATATTTTGAGCTACAATAGCTAGATCAATACGGGTATTTGCTGATGCTTCCGGTGCCGTCTCAAACCTCTCCGTTATTGAATCCCAGGCTCGCATCAAAATCAATAAACTTAATAGCCCCAAAACAACTGTAATGATAACTTTCTTAGAAGAATATCCTGCGTTAAAAGACATTAACAGAATAATTGCTATGGAAACTAGGAATAAGACCATTCCACCTCTGGAAAGAGTGGAAATGATACTCACTCCAGTCATTCCAAAAACTGCAATCCACATCAAAGTTTTTCTGAGACTATGTTCCTTATTATTTAAGAGATATGCAAATATTATAGAACCAAAAATAATCATATACATAACAAGTGAGTTTTGATGTGGGAAAGGACCTGAAACCTGGAATTGATGATCTATGTATTTTTGTCTAACAACTTCGTAGAATACATAAAGAGTAATAGTTGCAACACATCTCATGAAAAGATTAAGAGCTTTTTCATCTCTAATATAATTGTAAATAACCCAGAAATAGGCATACATACGAACCATTTTCCAAACCTCAAACATTGAGTAGAGAGGGTTAGATGCATTTCTGATTGAAAGTATACTAAAAAGGAAATAAAGAAGAAATAGAATTGACCCTGGAGGTATAGACACTTTAAACTCATACCTTCGTTTTATAACAATCATAAAGAGAATAAGGGTTGCCAAATCCACCATCCCGACTTCAAACCCTTTGGAGGTCAGTCGTAGCCACTCATATGAGAGGAAGTTGATATCTTCCATTCTTGCAGTAAAGAATATTGCAAGAAAGAAAACCACTTTCTCAACTATAGGCTTTCTAATCGCATAGCTATACCCTATTGGAACACCAACAAGGAGAGCTATGAAGAAAAAGATATATTTATAGGCGGATAAAGCTTCTGTCAATTTTGTTTCACTCCCTTGCCGCTACCTCATTTTGATGCTTAAAAGAGAGTTAGTTATTTCCCCTGAGCATATCATTAAGTAACCATGTAGTTTGAACAGCCTGTAAACTCGGTGCCACCATAGACAAGACCTGATTCCATGTAGCGATAGGTGTTCTTGGTATGTAAACTATATCATTAGGTTTTAGAGGAAAATCCATTATTTTTGCTTGTAAAATAGCTTTAGTGTCAATACGGTATATCCTAGGATGATGTAATCCACCTCGTAGCACAAATACATTACTCTTAGCATTTACAGTAAATCCTTCTGCAAAAGCGACAGCTTGCATCAAAGTCATGTTTAATTTATAAGCAAAATGACCCTGCTGACGCGCCTCTCCAATTACATAAACTTCTTTGTTAATAGCAGACGGTAAGTAGATATAATCACCATCTAAAATCGGGATATTATGGATCATGCTACCTGTTTCAATTAGCTCTTGGAAATCAACCGGAAGAATTTTATTATTTCTTACAATATAAGCTCTTTCTAAATCTGCAAGTTCAGTAGTGTTATTCTGGAAAAATCCAAGTTTAGGACCACCGGCTTTTGCGATAACATCAGCAAGTCGCATATTACCTGTTATTTCATATATGTTTGGATTATCGACTTTGCCAAGAACTGTCACATGTGCACTTGTCATTTCGAATGGTTCGAACATTACTCGAGGGAACTTAATGTAAGTGCTGAGCCCCTTTTCCATCTTAGCAATGGCTTCATTCATTGTTAGACCTTCAACATGAACATCACCGACCAATGGTATCGTAACAGTGCCATCTAATTTAACAATCATTACATCTCTGGATAAGTCACTTTCTCCATAGACTCTAAAGTTAAACTTATCGTTAGATCCGACATGATATGGAGGTCTTTTAACATTTTGAAGTCTTTCCAGTTCCTGCAATGTTTCTTTAGGTAATGCTCCCTTAAATTGCATCTCTTCAAGATAAACTCCCGGCACATTTGTATTCTCTTCATCATAGTTTGTGAAGACATCCGGATAAGTCTCTTTTACAGAACAAGAAACAATAAATATTGCCAACAACAAGATTAGTATAGCTTGGAGCTTATGCCTTTTCATTGAAGTACTCCTTATCGATAAAGTTAATGACTCCGCAGATGTTCTTCACACCTTTTTCTTCAAGCTGTTTTATCACTGACCTAAGCTGGAACTTACTAGTAAATCTAAACCTGTTGACCATCATCAGAAGGTCAGTGGTTGAGGCTACAGAAGTAAATACATAAGCATTCTGTGAATAATCAAATAGCTCCCAAATCACAAAGTCGAATTTAGATATCTGTCTATAGAAGTTTATCATGTTCTCCTTACTAATAATCTTCCGAGTAAGGTTTTCTTCTAAGTAGAAGTACCCCTTACTCAGGTTTTCAGAAAGTTCATTGAACAATACATTAACATCACTACTGTATATAGCAGGATTAACAACATATTCGAGAATCTCATCTGTTACTGTATTCACAGAATCAATATAGAGAACCTTTTTATTGTTATCAATCAGTAGATTTATCATCTCTTGGATTAGGAAAGATTTCCCAGTCTCTGGTATGATACTACCGACGGATATTATTGCAGGGTGCATATCTTCAGTCCGTTGCACAATATCTGCCATTGTTGCCTGGATACTTCGATAGAACACATTTGAATCAACTGTCTCCTCATTTGGTATATTACCAATTACTGGAATATTACAGAAATCAGCAACATCCACAGATGATTTAATTGAGAAGTCTAATACCTCACGTCCGATAATAACCACCACTAGAAGTGAAAATACAAAAATACCTGCACCAAGAACTACTATTTTCCTACTTAACCCTTGTGGCCATGTTGGAGCCTTTGCCGGTTCAAGAATTTCGAAGTCACTAGTATTTGATTCCATTGCCATTTTAGCTTCAGAGATACGGCCTTCTATAACTCTTAAGATATCTCTATTTAAATCTAATAATCGTTTTATTTCATAATATGTCTTTTGAAGATAGTTTAAATCTCTTAACCCTCTTTTAAGTCTACGAACATCTGTTTCATAGTCTTCTTGAAGCTGAGTGGAAGCACTGAGTTCACCTTGATAACGGGTAATATCAGCTTCATAAGATTGTAACATATTATTAGGACCCCAACTGGTTTCGTCTGGGATCTCCGGGTATTTCTTGCCCTTAATAATTCTTTTTTGTAATTCTTCTATCTCAAAGAGAGTTTTCTTAACTTTGGGGTTTTCATCCGTATATCTAGTAAGTAAAACATCCAACTCTTTCTTAAGTTGCAGTAGTTTCAGCTCTTCTGACCCATTATAAACCCAACCAATCATGATCTCTTCCGGAACATCGCTGATCACATTGTCCAAATCATCAATCTTGGTTTTTAACTCTGTCATATTTAGTCTGTTCTTTGTCTGTTCAAGTTCAATATGATTCAACTGTTGGAATTTTGCTGAGGTTTCGGTTTCAATGTCGATAATCCCGTATCTAGTACGAAACTTTTCCATCTCTATTTCAAGGCTATCAATCTTGTTCTTTGTCGATTTTCTCTGTGTATGATAATAGTCGTAAATCTTTGAAACTGATGAATTCTGGAGTTTTGTTGTGTTATTTATAAAACTCTTTGCCAATGTATTCGCAATAATGGCTGCAGAATCAGGGTGATTATACTCAACTGAGTAAATCAAGATATTAGACCTACCCCCTCTCTTTGGAGTAGTGGCTCTTGAGAGTGCTTCCGGCGACATTGATAAGTTCAGCTCATCAATAGCCCCAAGCATAACATCCCTAGTCTTCATCGTTTCTAAGATAGTATTAATATCAAAAGTTTGATACAAATATGGTAAATCATTTGGTGTCGCCATGTTCTTACTGTATCGAATTAGATAACAGTTAGCTTTCCAGATTGGCTTTACGAAAATCAAAGAAAAGATAGCCGCTACAAACATCACTGCTAATGTAGTTATTACAATTAGCTTGAAATTCTTGAAAAAGGAAGTTATTAAAACCCTTTTGTCAAGAACGAATCTACTTGATTGACTTTCAATTGGTTGTGTTGATTTCTGTTCTTCTGCCATTTTTTTGTACCTCAGCTAATTGTACATACTCCATACATTTAAAAAAATGTCAACTTTATTTTCCCAAGTCAAACAATCTCTATTTTTAAATTCTTGAATATTACTCATCTTATGCTCGAACAATAATTTGGGTAAACCCTTGTAAAGTTGTAAGCTAGGGTGCCTAATGATGTCTTTGAAATCAGTTAAACTGCAAGATCTTTTTTCCACGTTCAAAAGTATATTCTTTATTACTGCTAATGGTTCTTTTTCGAAGTTAAATTCTTTTTCAATAAATACCTCATACTCGCTTTTGGTAAACTTTCCACTTGTCTCGGAATACTCTTGGAAAATATGGAGGTAGATGTCCTCAAAAATGGCAATTATTCCATTTGTCCAAGACCACAGTTCTTCTGGGTCCTGTTTAGTAAAGGCTGGAAATAACTTAAAATTAATTGCATTCTTGTAATGATTCACCAAGTCAGTATTTTCAATAAGATTATCTATATCCTTATTATATAGTTGCTCAATTAGTTCCGATCTTTTTATGTATGAATAATGATACAAGCCTTTACTCATTAACAATACATCACCCAAAGCCATAATCGCTTTTTGATTATTTCTTGTGATATATTCTACTCCCTCTTCATCAAGTTTATCTAGAAGCCTGAGTTGACTTTGAAGGAGAGCTACGCCTCTATTCAGAAGAAGCTTTAGTCCCTCGAATAGAGAGATATCTGCACCATCCCAGATAGGTAGATAATTCAAAACACCTTTGTCACCATAAATTACTTTATGACCATACTTCAGCTCATAGAACATCAACCAAAAAGGTGCTGACTCTATAAACTTCATTGATTTACATGGCCCGAAATCAACATCAATACCAAATTCTTGGGTCAACTCTTTGTGAA
>JAVCCX010000211.1 GCA_030765245.1 Candidatus Zophobacter franzmannii
CAGAAGATTACTGTATTCCACCATATCATCAAAACTCAAAGCTTCTTCAGAATTTCTCCGAGCAGAGATAGCAAAATGCAATTTCTTGTTTTTTGAAAGTAGAGCAGGATTGTCATATCCACCAAAGACATCAATACCATTGGTAATATTGACACCTCCCAATGACATAGCTACAGGAGATATGTGATTACTTGGGGTATGATAATTATACTCTAGTATAGGTAAGTTATTTGCAATAAAATATTTATCACGCGGATTTGGGTCAGCTGACAGAACTAAGGCTGAAAGCAGAATTAAGATTCCGATAGTAAGTTTCATTTTGTTCATAATAATATATCCTTAAAGGGACTTTTAACAACACTTTATGCAAGTGTTGTTCTTTTCTTCCTGTAAAATCTAAGAGGTACGAAATATCCAATTGATGCAATCACCAAACCCGCAAACACGTCAATGAGATAATGATAATGGCAATAAACTGTTGAGACACAAAGGAGGAATACAAGTGGAATTACAAACCAATTCCATTTCGGAATATGCCGATATATTGCAATCGCAATAGCAATAGAAACAGCGACATGTGAACTTGGAAATGCTCCACCAGCGTGCGGACTCATTGTATATATATAAGCCATAATGCGTGTAAACGGTCCATGTCTATAGGCAGTTGTAACAGCTTCAGCATCGAAACCAATAGTATTGTAATGCAGGTATTGACCAATCTCAGGGAACCTTTCAATAAATGATGGGCTAAATGCTCTAGCTCCAATAACAGGTAACCAGGAGAAGATGAAGAAGCATATATAAAACACCGACGAAGTAGTGAATACAAACTCGTTGAAGTGGTCCTTATTTTTGTTGTATAGATAGATTGGCGTAATAAGCAATAATGGATAGTAAGAGAAATATGCAAAGTGCATCAATTCCTGTAACCACATATAATCGAAATCAACTCCCCACATTATGCTTGGTTGGTAACCCCACATTAACTCCTCTATTCTCTGGAACCAAGGGTCGATAAACCCTCCGAAGAAAACTCTGTTTGTTACGATAGAGCTTTCAAAGAAATAACCGGCGAAAGGGAGAGCATAAGCCTTCCGAGTGAAATCAAGCAAGGGATTGTTAAATCTATTATTGAGGGTAATTAAGACTAAAATCCCAACAGTGACCAATCCAAGTTCAATCAGATTCTTCACCGGGTTATCAACCCGATTAAAGCCTATGAGAATCATAATGCTAATCCAGGCTATATACCCTAAAACAATGTAGTCTACTGCAAGGAACCGTTTTTTCATATCAGATGTTCATCTCCAAAATCTGGTATGATTTATATGGGATTCCACCTAAGCTTACAGCAAGACGGTTCATCATCACATTATCTTCTAAAACCCATGAGAACTCACCGTTATATATCCCTTTCGGAATGGCATACTCATAAAACTTATAGTGGAACATTGCATCGACACCAAGGTTATGGTACTCTTCCAGAATACCCATAATCATGACTCGGACTTCTCGTATCTTACTCTTAGCTCGGAGTGCCTTGATTATTGTGATAGGATTAATCTTGCCATTCATGACTTTCAAGACACGATTAAAGTTTGGTATTCCTACCGAGAAACCAATTGGGATATCATCTTTCTTTGCAATCATAATGAAGTTAGGATCTGCGATAGGTAGGAGTACATCTTTGAGTCTGTCGAACTCTTTTTCACTCATAGGGACATAACCCCAATTATCCTTCCATGCCTTCCGATAAATATCGAAAACTATCTCAATATCCTCGATTCTCTCAGCTTTCTTCTTCCTGAGAGTATAGAAGGTAACATTCTCTTTTACCAATTTCTTTTCAATTATCTTTGCAACTCTTACAAGTTTTGGCGGGATCACTTCTGTTGAAGTGAGATAGGAATACATCCCCTGAGCTTTAACCAAGCCTAATCTATTAAGCAGTTTCTCATAATAAGGTTTATTATATGCTAGCATGATGTACGGGGGAGTTTCAAATCCATCAACCAATAGACCACTGATATCGTTAATAGTGAAGTTAAATGGTCCGGATATCTTGTCTTTACCATGCTCTTTATTCCATTTAACAGCGGTGTCCATAAGAGCCTCTGCAACTTTCACATCATCAATACATTCAAAGAAACCGAAGAATCCCATGTTATCGTTATAATGATTATTGTGCAGAGTGTTTGTTTGTGCAGTAATCCGACCTACAACCTTATCCCCTTCCAATGCGATATAATAATCAGCAACCGAGTGCTCAAAGTGAGGGTTTTTCGTTCTATCAAAGAACTTCATCTCTTCATTAATAAGAGGCGGTACCCAATTAGGATCATCCTTATAGAGCTCAAAAGGAAGCATCACGAACTGCTTAAGTTGCTTTCTGGTTGTTACCTTTACAATCTGCATCATATCTCTCCTAATCGTTTAGAGACAACAAAGTTAATGATTCCCATCAAGACGGCAATTCCAACAAGCTTAAGTATAAAGCCTGATTCGTAAACACCCCTGTATTGAGGAATAACAGTATTCATTAACTGTGCTATTAAGGCAGGAAGTATAACAATACTATACTGTCCAAATCTCATCTGTTTAAAGAAGATAATAAATATAAGTGCTAAGCCTGTTGCTACTGACATAGGGATGAGGGCAAAATAGCCTATAAAACCAATATATGTGAGCACTCCTCGTCCACCCCTGAATTTATGGGTAAGAGGTAAGCTATGGCCGATGAGCATAAACAGACCGTATAGCATTAGCCAATTAGGATTAGCAAACAACCGTCCTGCTTCAAATCCGGTGAAGAGCCATTTCAGAAGAGTAAGAAAGAGATAGCTTTTACTAATATCTATAACAGCACTGAGTAATCCCAACGGTTTGCTGACATTACAAAATATGTTTTCTGTATCGGGATGACCTGTTCCAACTTTATATATATTAAGATGCTTAAAGGTCTTTGCTATCATCCTGGATGTCGAGAAACAACCGAAGAAATAGGAAATAATTATTGCACCAATTGGGATTAAAAAACTCATTATTGCTCCTTAGAATAATTTCTTTGTCCGAAAATAGCACTACCGACCCTAATCAAACTTGCACCCTCTTCGATAGCTATTTCATAATCATCAGACATTCCCATTGAGAGATATACCATCTCTACGCCCGGGATCTGCTTCGATGCAATAGCTTCACTTAATTCTCTTAACTGAACAAAATACTTTCTATTTGTCTCGGGGTTATCACTAAACATCCCGATAGTCATTAACCCCATCACTTTGATATGGGGGAGCGAACTTACTTCTGTGATAAAGTCTTGTACTCTGTCAGGCTTAACTCCTGATTTCTGACCTTCATCAGTTGTATTCACTTGAATTAGTACTGACTGAGTGGCACCATTCTTTTCAAGGTATGCATTCATTTTCTCAGCAGTTGAATAAATGTCTAATGAATGAATGAGAAAAGGTCTCAATAGTAACAGTTTTTTTATCTTATTCGATTGAAAATGCCAGATGAAATGGAATTCAGGCTCAATGGAAAGAGTAGGAATCTTCAAACATGAATCCTGTATCTTATTCTCTCCAATGGTCTTTATTCCAAGTGCCAAGAGCTCCTCAATAACTTCAACCGGATGGGTCTTGGTTACAGCAACGAGCTTGACTGAATCACTATCTCTACCGGCTCTTTGGCAGGCTTTATCTATATTTTCTAATACAATCTTTAAATTATCTGCAATCATTTTGTCTCCTGAAAATAGGAGTTTTAAAATTGGACTGCTTGTCAAGGATAAATAAGGTCTGAATCCTTGATATTTGAGTAGTTTAAGCTCTATTTTACAAGTAGTATCTTCTCTGTTAATGTCTCAGTGTCAGTAGTTACTTTCCAGAAGTAAACTCCTGATGGTGTCTTAGTTGCTTCCCACTTGAATGAGTTTACACCGGCTCTAAGAGTTCCATTAAACAATTGCTTAACCTTACGACCCTTTATGTCATATATATCTATAACAGTGTTTGTTACGACATCAGATTTAACATCTATTGTATTGGTTGCACTGAATGGATTTGGATAATTACTTACTGAAAGTTTGGGTGCAACTTGGCTATTCTCATCAATTGTAGTTGTCTCTAAAACAATGTTGAGTTGGAGATATGAACCAGAGATAGTTATCTGAGTTTCATAGGTTTCATAACCGACTGCAAGAATCATTAAATCATAGGTTCCATCTATTAACCCACGATTAAAAACACCATCATCACCGCCTAAGAAATAATCTTCAAAATCAGGATCATCAACACCGGTGAGATAGAAAGCACCATAGCCAACGGGATTCCCTAAACCATCTGCGAGAGTTCCTTCAATTCCACCATCAAGAGAGAGGTAGAGGAAGTCAATTCCGGTTGTATGTCCATTCACCGTTACAACCTGCTGCGGTGGGGCTTGGGTGCCTTCACCCTGCACATCAAGGTAGCTGTATACATTCACTGCACAAGTAACATTCGGGATATCTTCCGGAATATATAACTGATAAGATCCAAACATACTTCCAAGTTCCATTACAAGATACTCACCGTCCGGCATTGGGTCGAAGAAATTAGCAATGCAAGTCATTAACTCAACCA
>JAVCCX010000326.1 GCA_030765245.1 Candidatus Zophobacter franzmannii
CCTGCCATATAAACTAGGATAGTCCAGTCTGCTGTACTTGCAAACATAGTAATTGATACTAACAGCATCAATAAAATCAGAAGATAGTTGTGTTTTATCATAATTATAATCTAAAGAGAAAAGGACTGTTTCACAACAGCCCTTATCTTCAATCTTTATTTAAGAACTATTGTCCGTAGATTCCGGCTTCTTCTTCGCCTTTGAGAACACGAGCAGCACCCTGACTAAGTGCTTCCATCTCTTTTTCTCCAGGGAAAAGGAAGAAAGGAGCTACGAAACCGGCTCTTTTCTTTATACTTTCTACAGTTCTGTTATTATAAACAAGTCCACCAGTTAAGAAGACAGCATCAACTTTGCCTTCAAGAACAGCAGCGCTAGCGCCAATCTCTTTAGCAACTTGATAACACATTGCATCAAATACTAAAGCAGCTTTTTTATCACCGCTATCAATCATCTCGTTGATTTCTATTCCGCTATCAGTGCCAAGATATGACATGAGTCCACCCTGCTTTGCCAGGTAGCCTGTAAGTTCTTTCTTAGTATAATCACCTGAATATGCCATGTCGAGAAGATCGCCAATTGGTAATGCACCTGCACGCTGTGGAGAGAAAGGTCCCATTCCGAGAAGTGCATTGTTAACATCAACAACGCGTCCCTGCTTGATAGCAGCAACAGAAATTCCGCCACCCATGTGAACACCAATCATATTAACTTCATTGAAAGGTTTGCCAAGGTCTTCAGCAAGTAATCTCACAATATAACGAATATTGAGGGCGTGAAAAAGTGACTGTCTTTCAATCTCAGGAATACCGGAGATACGAGCAATATCATCAAATTCATCAACCACAACAGGGTCAACGATGAAGGAAGGTATGTTGAGCTCTTTCGCAATAGAATCTGCGATATAAGCACCGAGGTTTGAAGCATGAACACGTCCCCAAGCTGTTGGGTCTTTAAGGTGATCAAGCATCAACTGGTTTACAGCATAAGTGCCACCTTTAAGCTTGTTCATCAGACCACCACGGCCAACTACTGCTTCAAGTGATTCAGGAGTAACACTGTTCTCAGCCATGGCTTCAAGAACAAGTTTCTTTCTGTAATCATACTGTTCAATGATTCCACCAAACTTATCAAGCTCAACAGGATCATGTCTAAGTGTCTTTGTAAACACTGGTGTCTTATCGTCATAAACAGCTATTTTGGTAGAAGTAGAACCGGGATTAATTGCTAAAACTCGGTAATTCATTCAATTCCTCCATCTTATTTTTATTGATTTTCGACAAACTAAGTAACTGCCTATGCAGGTCAATAATTTTATATTTAGTGGCAAATTCTTATCTTTTTTTTATGGGGGAGGGAGAGGACGAACAAAGACCAAGAAGGGACAACATGGACACTCACGGACATATAATGACGCACAAGGACAAGAAAGTAACAAAGCAAAAATATCTTTTTCTCTGAGTAGCTGTGTCTGCCATTGTAAGTCTGTGTCAGTCCTTGCCTGTCCGTGATAGTCAGTGTTTCTTTGTAGTTCTTTGGGATAGTCCCTGTTAGTCCGTGCTATTGGTTTGTCCGTGTCCGTCCGTGATTTCCCCACCATCAAAAAAGCCCCCGACGAATCGGGGGCTTTAATCTATCTAACTAAGTTAGTTTATTTTCCTTCCATGATAGCTGCAACATCTTCTGCAACCTGTCCGGTAGGTTTAATATCGAAGTTTTCTACTAATACTTTCACAACATTAGCTGATAAGAAAGCAGGGAGTGTTGGGCCTAAGCGGATGCCTTTAACACCAAGGGCGAGAAGGGCAAGAAGAACTGCAACAGCTTTCTGCTCATACCATGCGATATCGTATGAGATAGGCAGATCATTAATGTCTGCAAGACCAAATACTTCTTTAAGTTTAAGCGCGATAACAACGAGTGAGTAAGAGTCATTACACTGACCTGCATCGAGAACGCGTGGGATTCCACCGATATCTCCGAGATCAAGTTTGTTATAACGATACTTAGCACAACCAGCAGTAAGGATTACGGTATCTTTTGGAAGTTCTGCAGCAACATCTGTGAAGTAGTTTCTGGTAGTGTGGCGTCCGTCGCAACCAGCCATAACAACAAAGCGCTTGATAGCACCTGATTTAACAGCGTCTACAACTTTGTCAGCAAGAGCGATAACCTGTGCATGAGCGAATCCACCGACAATCTTACCTTTTTCAATCTCTATTGGTGCAGGGCAGGTCTTTGCAAGTTCGATAATTTGTGAGAAGTCTTTAGTTTTGCCATCTTCTCTTTCAGCAATGTGTACAACTCCTGGGTATCCGGCCATTCCGGTTGTGAAGATTCTGTTTTTGTAAGAGTCTTTCACAGGAGTGATACAGTTAGTTGTCATGAGGATAGGACCATTGAATGATTCAAATTCTGTATCCTGCTTCCACCAAGCATTACCATAGTTTCCAACAAAGTGGTCATATTTCTTGAATGCAGGATAGTAGTTTGCAGGAAGCATTTCTGAGTGAGTATATACATCAACACCGGTACCTACAGTCTGTTTGAGGAGTTCTTCCATATCTTTAAGGTCATGACCGGAGATAAGGATACCAGGCTTAGTTCCAACACCGATATTAACTTCAGTGATTTCAGGATTACCATAAGCAGTTGTATTAGCTTCGTCTAAAAGAGCCATTGTCTGAACAGCTACATTACCACACTTAAGAACAAGTGCAACCATCTCATCAACTGAAAGGTCTTTTGTGGTAGAAGCAAGTGCTTCCATGATGAATTTGTAAACATCGTCACTCTCTTTACCAAGAATAGCAGCATGCTCAGCATAGGCGGCAATACCCTTAAGTCCGTAGATTAAGAGTTCGCGAAGTGAACGCACATCTTCATTCTCTGTTGCAAGAACACCAACTGAAGCAGCTTTAGCATTGAAGTCAGCTTTTGTTGAGCCGGTCCAAGTAAGTGCATCGTGATTGCTTTCGAAAGGTTTTAAACTATCTCTGATAGCAAGTCCTTCCTTAATAAGAGCAACAAATCTATCGTCATCATAGTTTGCATTTGTAATTGTAGCGAATAATGCTTTAGCAGCAAAAAAACCGTTCTTTGCTTCATACTTAGTTTCTGAGGCAATCGCAATTCCTCTCAGGACATGAATCATTACATCCTGTAAACCTGCTGTTTCTGCTGGTTTTCCACAAGCGCCTTTAGCATATTTACATCCAACGTTTCCGATTGTCTCTTGACACTGATAACAGAACATACTCATTTTAGTACTCCTTGAATTTTCTTTTATTTATTTTTTATCTAAGATTTGGGTTTTAGTGCCTGGACGAGGGGTTTTAGCAACCAAAACTCGTACATTAGCATCTGTATTATTGGTGATAGTATGAGGAATATCCTTAGGACTTTCCACCAAGTCATCAACTTTAACCTGAATTGTCTCGTCACCAACTGTGATATGTGGTTGACCTTCTAAGATATAGAAGAACACATCAACTGGGGTAATATGCAGTTTCAAGCCTTCTTCCGGTTTGATTAACAGATGCATTACTTGTGCATCTTCTGTGCTATACAACTGCTTACTCTGAATCCCATGTGGATTCTTTGCATCTTCTTGATTCATATAGTTTACAATCTTCATCATATCTCCTTATCTATATAAGTTAGTAAATATTCACTTATGAACAACTTAAAAACTATTACTTCAACATCTTGATGATGGATTTCCAAAGGTGGGCACCCTCATTCTTGAGGTCAAAATCACCATTCTTCATATTCCATTGAGTGACGAGAAGCCTCATTGAGCCAAAGATAATCAGAAATAGCTCTTTAGTAGAAATATCATCTCTAATTTCACCGGCCTTCTGACCATCGTTGATTATATTTCTTATTGCTTCACCATGTTGATGCATAATCGACAGCATCTTATCAGTAAAGCGCTGATCATTCTTAAAGACTTCTTCAGAAAACATCACTCTTGCTGCCAAGGGATTCTCACTAAATCTTTCGTAACGATCAAAAAGGAACTTTTGAACCTTTTCAAGTGAACTAAAATCTTCTTTCTCGGTCTCTGTAAGAACAAAATGAGAGATAACTTCGAAGCTGGAGAGCATAGAAAGTACTATCTCATCCTTAGTCTTAAAGTGACGATATATCCCAGCTTCAGACAATCCAACGGCACTTGACAAGTTCTTAATTGTCAAGCTCTGAATCCCCTGAAGAGCAATAATCTCAATCGCCGCTTCTACTATCTGCTTCTGTCTCATTGATAAATCCATTTCTTACTTCCTTTCTTGTGAGTGAACACTTACTAACTTAATTTACTTTGCTTTGAAGTCAATATTTATTTTGTTATATCCTAGTATGATACTAGCCGTTTAATAACTATCTTAATACTTATCAAATGCTTAGATTGCTGAAAATAGTTTCTATCATCCTCAAAACAGGATTTATTACTTCAATTTCTACCCCCTGTTGTTAACAAAAATCGTCAGAATAGTTCACTTTTCCTCCATTCTTTCTCTTCCTTGCGACACTGTTCCCCCGCCAATATCGCTGGAATTTCGCTAGTCCCACCCTAGAGCCTCCCTAGTCCCTCCCTGGCAAAGGCCAAAGTTATCCACAATTTGTGCATAACTTCTTCTATGGATAAAATAATTTCTTTAAGCAGGGCAGTAAGGTGGCACAATGATTTCAATATAAATCATGTGTCAGTATCAGACCTTGTCAATCTGTGTCCGTGCTTGTCAGTGTTAATCTAATTAAAAAGCCTCTCCCGGATGGAAGAGGCTTAATTAAATAGATTATATCTTATTTCGAAATGTTGAGTTGAGTTCCTCTTGCTGCAGACGAAGAAGCAACAATACGGAAGAATTTCATGGTTGTTGATGTACCAAAATACAGCCAAGAATTCGATGATATAACAGCAATTGGAGCTCCCCAGTTAGTTGCATAAGGATCTTCGCTTGCATATATCTTATAACTTGATGCACCACTGACAGCACTCCATGAAAGCTGGATATTTGTTCCTTCCATTGAAGCAGTAATATCAACCGGAATCTCTATACTTGGAGTATTGGTTACAGTCAGAGTTACAGGAACTGATACTGTACCATTATCAGGGTCATTTGAAGTTATTACAATATTCTTGTTATAGACACCCAGAGGTAAGTCCGTTGTGTCAATACTGAATGCTATTGATGCAGGTGTGCCAGGATTCACTGAACCTGAAGTAGTTGTTGTTGATAACCATTCAGGGACAGTGTTATCAGAGATCAAGATTGCAAGGTCATTGAGTCCAAATGCACTATTATATGCAATTTGAAGTCCGTCAGAACCATTTGAATTCTCGATACCTATTGTGTAATCTGAATCAGAACCAGTGCTATCATATTGATATAAGATATCACCGGATGGATACAAGATAACCTGACATGTTTCATTACCTGAATTTGCATAGTAATGGCTAACATTATCATATTCCACAATAAAACGATTATTTGCAGAATCATAATAATGATATACAGTTCCTGTACCACCTGCTGAAGCAGGCTTTAAGTCATCCCACATTGGGGCAATTATGTCATCAGGATCAGTTGCACTTGGGATTGGGTCATTTGAATAATCTGAAGAATCGGTCCCAAAGGTGAGATAACCATTAGAACAGATATCAACACTGCTCTTAGTAGAACCATAGAATTCGAAGTTGAATGGTAGATCAACACTTACTCCATTATCGTCACCAAGAGATAACGCAGTACCAACTGTAGATATTTCTACCCAGTTGTATGTAGGTCCACCCGCTTCTCTACTGTCAGTCCATTCATAACCATAGGCATCCGGTCCACCACTATTACGAGTAGCATCCTGGATACCAATTGAGTAATCCAAGCCACCAACACCGGTATTATTAATCGCAAGATTAAATCCACCCTGGTCATTTGGAAGCATACTTGGCTCAACTGTTAGTGGATTAACCACGATGTTAGGCATTACACCCATACCTGAAACAGCAACATTAGATGTTCCGGCAGCTGAGTTATGACTGATCACAACATTACCTGAATATTGGATTGTACTTGAAGGAGTGAAGTTAACACTGTATGATTCAGTTCCCAATGCACCAACTGTAAAGTTGATTGTATTTCTACTTCTAAGGTTTTCTTTGTAGCCACGGCTTACATTACTTACAGTGAATCCCGTTGGCGTAGCAATTGTACCCATTAAAGCTGCAGTTCCGAAATTTGTAATAATAAACTGTCTAGCACTTGATATACCTTGAACAACATTTCCAAAGTCTATTGAAGTTGTACTTAAGTCTATCATAGGAACAGGTGCAGCAAGTGGTGGGAATGTGATGTCATCTACCCAAGCACAATCAGAGCCTGAGCTCTCTATGCTGTCTTTATAATAGGTCCATTTAAAGGTATGAGAACCGGTTGAAACAGGATAAGTATGCAGAGCCCATCCCTGTTCTCCTGACCAGTCATCCTCAAGGGAACCATCGATATAGAACCTGAGATAATCGTAGTTGCCTTCAGAAGACACTCTGCTATAGAAGCTGATGTCACCTGCTGTACCAACTGCTGCAATTAGGTACATATCAGTTTCCTGGCTATGAGTAATTGCACCCGATTTTGCACAATAAGTTCCATTATAAGCTCCAGAGGATACAACAGTCCAAGGTTGACTACCGCTAAACTCCCAATCCATATTATCGAAGTTTCCGCTTTCATAAGTTTCCATGATAATTCCAACACTAAAAGCGTAGTTTTCAGAGATAGAGACAGCAGGTGAACCTGTAACACTTAGTGCTAATGGGACTGCATGTCCTGTAGGTGTAGATGCTGAAACGGAGATTTGGAATTCAGCTTGATAAGTATCATTGTAAGCTAAAGTACCGACACTTATAGTTGCGTTTGAGATCGTTACATAAGGGTCATTCTCCGAGAGTGTTGCAACAACACCTGTTGCTGTCTGCAAACCAAGATTTGTAATATCAATAGTGAAAGTCGCAGTTTCACCCGGATCGATGAAAGCACTTCCGCCCTGATCAGAAATTGTATTGTTAAGTGTTCTTACATCTGTCTCTACAACAAACTCAGGCAGTTCTGTAGTGATGTAAAGAGCAGTATTATTACCAAGTTCCATACATGAAGCAGGATATATGTTATTAAATGTATATTCAAGTCCCATGCTTTCGTCATGGCTCTCAATACCAATTGTTGAGTACTCACCATGAACATTACTTGTATCATTATCAACATTGTTGAATGTATTATACTGGAACTTTATAGGACAGTCATTTGTCGGGGTTGGATAATAAGTTTCATCATAAATAATAGCCTGAAAGGTCTCTGCAGCACTTCCATTATAATTCTGAACATTGTACCACTCCACAACATAGTAATGCTGGCTACTATTGTAATAACCATAAACATCACCTGAGCCCATCTGAAGATCATCCCAGAAAGGAGCAATCATCGGACTTGGTCCAACTGCACCCGGGATACGCCAATTACGGAAAGTAATCTGTTCTGTTACACCACCGGCAATCCAACCATTTGAGCATACAGTGATTTGGGAATATGATTCACCATACAATTTAAGAGAGAATGGCATGTTGACAGTGACTACATCATCAGCATTATTCCCGCTATCATTTAAACCAAGATTTGTACCACTTCCTCCTTCTGATGGAGCAATCCCAATCCAGTTATAATCAGGAGCAAGGTCATAACGAGTATCATCCATATCATAGATGTAATAACCATGCGAATCAGGGCCAAGTGGATCTACTACTGCAGGTTGTCCTACTGCTAAGCTAAATCCCATGTCGTAATCAAAACCACCTGAATTTACAGCGATATTCATAGGAGCAATTGTACCGGGAATCATCATAGCTGCTGCTGTGATGTTAAATGTAACATTAGCAGTCCCATTAGCTGCAATACTACTTACAGTAGCAGTAGCATCAGGGAAAGTTATGTCAGCACTACCGGAGGAAATTAACAGGTTTCTGCTTGCAAAACTAGCATTACCTATATTACGAAGCGTAACAGTGATGTCAGAAGTCTGTCCCGGGAGCATTACTTCTGTGCCAGTTCCTGATACCATCCATGAATCAACAATCAAGCTTGGTGATTGTACAGGGAGGGAGAAGGTTCTGGTAAAATCATCACCGATAGAGTTGATATTCATAACAAACTCAATTTCTTCAGGATAACATGTATCTTCAAGATAGACAACAAATGGTGTTGTGTTTGCTATTGTAGCACCTGAAGCGATTGAAGAATAACTAACAGAACTTGTGCTTGTAGTAACATTATCACTTAAAGGTGTGATTATACAGTTAACCACATCAAGACTAGAAGTACCATTGTTCTCAAGTGTGATTGTAAGGTTTGCTGTATTACCAGGCTGTAGAGAGGTAACAGTACTTGCGCCTACTTGCATTGAGAGATTTGTAATCCTTGCAGACTGAGTTGTATTCCCAAGAGTAAATGTACCCATATGAGGTGTATATCCCGGTTTTGTTACGGTAAGATTTACAGTTCCGCTAACACCAGTAGCAATTGATAGAGAAATGTTACCATTCTCATCAGTAGTACCGGTTGCGAATATCTCATCATCACCTTTAAGAGCAGTAACTCTTGCTCCTGCTAAATCATTTCCACCACCGGAAACCTGAACGAGAATCTCACCGGTAGTCGTTGAAACTGTAGAAGGATAAGTTACTGTCATTGTCTCAGGTACACCCTTCCAAGCTCTAAGACTTGGGTCACCCATAAGGTTGCATAGATGCATAAAGTTTGATGCCGTTTCCGGTTGGCTTACTCCATAGTTTGCCCAAAGATAGTTTTTACCTTTATTCAGAGCTTCCCCGATAGTTTCCATATCATCAACAAACAAGCCTGAAATGATACCTCCATCAAGACAGTTGTTGTAAGCAGTATGTGTACCGGGGGTGGACATCCCTATGGCAGCAACTGCTCCTTTCGGTTGTGCTACCGAACCGGCTCTGATAAATGCTTCTGTAACAGCAGTATCCGCATATGAACCTGTTGAGCAGGTTATATTTATACAAATTGGTAGTTTTGCTGTATTTGTAAGACCACTAATAGTCGTAGTATTAAAACCGCTCATGCCAATCCAACCGCGATAATGAAAGTATCCTACGCCGTTGTTCAGGGTTGTAGCCATTGTTGAAGATGAGGGGCCTGCCCCATAAAGCTCAGTATATGTAAAGTCATCTGAATAATCATCCATAACTTCTTTCATATATTTATTACCGGAGATACAAGAAATCCCTGAAGGGTCTGTATCACCGACAAGAAGGTTAGCATCCATCCAACTTGCAGCTGGGAAAAGCTGATTCTTTTCATAGAGAAGAATCTTATTAACAATAACTGCTAACTCTGCTTCACTACTAAAAGAAATACGCCCCATAAATACATCTTCAAGTTCATCATTACCACTAATAAGTGCATAAGGATGATCACCTTCTGCACTGTAATAACTAATTTGATAATAAGGTAGTCCGTAAGTACCACCGGTGTCACCGACTAAAACGAAGAAATCAGGTGGGTTAGACCATGTCTCATAAGCATTCTGTAAGTAGTTACGAATAGATGTTGTAGTAGTTCCTGTTTGTGACGTACTTGCAGTAAATACTTCAAAGCCCTGCTGATGTTTCCAATCAACAAGAGGTTTTAAGTAAGATGTATAATTCAAAGAGTTGTTATATACATAAAGAATACTAGGAGGATCATCTGTTCTAACATCTCTCTCCTGGTAATTAAGGATATTAGCTTGATAAATATTTCTGAAAGCAGAAGACTGTCCCCTATTCAAAGTAAGTTCATTCTCACCTTGAGCAGATTGGTCAAAAGAGATTCTGATTGTCCCCCTCTCAACAACTTCTAATTCCCCTGTTGAAGTGTTGAAACGGAATGGAGTGACATTGATCGGTATAACTCTAACATCACGCCAGATAGCAGGAGTTGACATCTGGAAATTTGCAGAAGGATAAAAAGCATTCTGGTTTGCAAGAGCAACTGCTTCATCTTCTTTATTATAGTATCTCTTGATATTTAGTCCGGATTGACTGCTCTGAGCATTAAGCTCTAAGTTAGCACTAACTGTACCACGAGCTGGGATCTCAATCATTGTTGAGAATATAGGTAATTCAGGTTGCCCCTCTTCACCTGTATAAATCTCATGGTTCATCTTAATTTGCTGATATGTTGCATGATTGAAATCTACATCTCCGATTTCATACTTTGGTAGATTAAATTCAATCTCCAATCCTTGTGAGTCTTGAGAGATTACTTTAAAAATATCCGTTTGAGTTGCTGATAAAAACAGTGCTACTAATAAGAATAATAATAGCGTAATACTTCTTTTCCCGTGCATTCTACCTCCATCCTATGTGTTTAATTCTATGTATTTATAATTCGCAACATTATATTTATGCAATATTTGAGCCACGAAACTAACCTTATGCTATTTATTTGTTATAGGTTAGGTCTTGATATGTTGACAATTGAGGATTGTAAACCCTGCAAGATATTTTTTGTATAAATCTCTTGTAGCAGTTGATTAAGCCAGAGTTTCTTCTCTCCTTGAATATTCAAAGCAATCTGACTTTGACTAAGGTTTGAAGTAAACAACCGGCTTATTGTTTTGTTCTCAGCAAGATAGGGGATTATCTTTATGAGTATCTGAATGTATTCGTTTATGTTGGGAAGCGTGTAATTAGATATGGCCAACTTAGTACCTTTGAAGGCAACGAGATTATGTAATTTAACATCTGTTATTACTGGTTTGGAGTTAACATAACGGATTGTTTCAAGGATATCATTAATACTTTCATTTGGAATGCCTACAATAAGATGAACACCTGCCATAATACCCTTGTTCTCTATTCTCTTCAAAGCATCAACGGTATCGTTGTGACTATGGTTCCGGTTAAGAAGTGTAAGGCTTTCGTTATGTATAGTCTGCATTCCTAATTCTAAGAAAGCATTATACCTACTGACAACATCGAGGAATTCATCACTACAATAATCAGGTCTTGTTGATACTATTAATCCCACGATTTCAGGATGCTGGATAGCTTCTTTAAAAGCACTTTCAAGCTTCTCGGTAGGTATAGCACCCATAGTTTCATCCTGGAAGTAGGCGATAAACTTCAAGTCCCGTCTAACTCCTCTTTTAATTCTATCAATAGAGGTATTCAGTTGCTCAGTAGTGGACTGATGTTTATATTCAGGAGTAAATGTGTCTTGCAAACAAAAGATACAACCACCCTCTGCCCTATTGGGACAAGCACTGTTTAGTGACACTCCAACTTTAAAGACCTTAGACCCATAATGCTGTTTTGCCCATTCGCTCCAGAGATTCAGTTTATATTCAAGACGCTTCCCGGAGCCATTAGGAAGCACCGGCACCTCCACCACCTGCAGCTCCACCTCCGCCACCTGCTCCTCCTCCGCCTGCACCTGAAGAAGCAAATACAGCAACAAATGTGCCATTGAAAGTAGAGAATGAATGCCAGTCTTCAAAGTTCATCTTTGCCAGGAATTCAGGCACTTCCACATTGTTCTTTGTAAGAAGTTTTAGAAATGGTTTATCAAGTCCGAAAATAACTAAATAAGGGAACACCTCTTTAAGGTAATCTTCATCCATCGGAATATCTTTCTGCTTCAGGCTTTCCTTAAAGAACTTCTTGAAACCTATCCAGATGGCTCTTTCTTCTTTACCTAAGAGGGTTAGAGTCTCCTGTGAGCCATAGTAAATCAAGGCTATTAAACTGATAACTGTCAGAATAATCATAGGTATAAATGCATACCCAATCCCATTTTCCCAAAGAATCGCTGCTGGTATTATCAACACTATAGATAAGATCATCGCAAAAAGAGAAACTGCTACTCGTTTTGTAAATTGTTTAGTCCTTAACTCATCTCCAAATTTATCATCAAAGAAACATTCCTGCAAGATCTTACCCAGAGGATTTTTACTATTCTGAGAAATCTTTTTAACCATTTCAATAATAGGCTTATGCTTCTTTGTATCCAGTAAACTTAATTCCTCTAAGAATGCTTCTTCTATTGGGTTGTCAGGAGAATAATCCTGATTAAAGTGCCATTCATAATCTTTTGAGAATTTACTCTTAGTTTTCCCATCAATTAGAATAGCTCCTTTCCAGATTAAACCCATAACAGTCCCACCGTAGTTGTTTTGTTTAGAAGTAGGAGAGTTTATGAGTTTCCAGACGAGGATTGGATGAGTTTTACTTGGTAATTCAAATCTATTGTAAGTAACCTTTAATTGTTTTTTCACAGATGCAACAATGGCAAACACTACAGCCAAGATAAGAATTGAAAGAGCAGACAAGCCAGTAATCCCATTCAAGAGTGAATACTTCTCCTGATTCTTTCTAGTCTGAACATACTTGGGTTGGTTTAGCCTGAAGTCATCAGCATCACCCTTATACCCGATTATGAAGCTCTGGTTGTTCAAATTTTCAAAGTTGTATATGTAGAATTCGTCTGATTCCTGCATAGAAACAAGTTTTATAGGATATGGTCGAGGTGTAACTTTTATGGATTGAGGTTTCTTTAATCTAATCTGCCCCTCTTTTATCAGGAATTCATAACTGTAAGGTACAGGCATCCAGTTAAAATAGAGAATATCATCATGTACTTCGTAAGGATTTGTAATCACATACTTCCAGGTTACTGTTGCGCTTCTATCAGAGTATTTAGGAAGGAAGACATACATTACCATGCCATCATCTCTTTCTATCTTACATTCATCTTTGTTATCAGGATTCAGGAGATGTCCGTCATTTCTAATTTCAATCGGGTCAACGCCATCGCAGTATTCATCTGAGATATGTCGATAAATCTTAGTGAATGGTCCCCCATCAAAAGTGTAGGTCCAATTCTCCTCTACAACAAGCTTTCCGTCACTACGAAACTCGGCTTCAACATTTAGTTTTTCAACATAAAATGATTTTGCAGTCAGACCAAAGACCATTAGAATAAGAAAAGTAAGTATTAGTATACGTTTCATTGTACCTCCTGATTGTTTTGAAAGTGATAATTACTAGTATTGTGTCAATATTATTTATGATCTGGCACTTTCAATTTGCCATTCCATCTGTCAGGTCATAACTGTATGCAAAGACTGAGTTGAGCAAAGCAAATAGAGAATTCTCTTAGCTCTTCAATATCTGAATTAACTAATATCTCTACCCTCAATACTCAAAATTTAAAGAGATAAGACTTGTTTCAGAACCTTTCCAGAAGACACCTACCCAGAAGATCAAGAGATATCTGTATCAGTAGATAGTCATTAACTTATATATATATAGAAAGGGGACATCGAAATGTCCCCTTTGCTTATATCTTTAAGATATTATTTCATCATTCTGTCGTTACCAAATTTCTTAATTGGAACTCTTCTAATAGCACCCTGGTTATGGTTAATAACCTGGCGAACAGTCATATCAGTAGTAGCACTGATATAATAGAAATATGTGCCACCTGTCACAGAAACATCCAAGAATGAACCTGCACCATCAGCAACAATACCGACAATACTATATACTCCATTAGGTGTTTCTGATCTGTAGATATTGTTATAAATTCCAGGTACATCAGTCCAGCTAAGCTCTGGGAAGTCACCATTCATGGTAACAGTAACATTAGTTGGAGGATCAAGAGCTGTAACAGGATAGAGAGCAAAGGCAAGATCGCCGGCATCCCAGTCCCATACAGAATTTGTGTCATCCCAATTACCGTTGTTAACATCACCTATTGGTGAAGTTGACCACATGAACCATGCATCATCAGGAGCCCCTACACTTGTACCTTGAATTGAAACCCAACCATCTGTAAGTGCAAGTGCTGAAGGTAATTCATAGTGATACTTATACATTGCGCCACTTGAGAAGGTAGTGTCGGGAACAGTAGTTCTTGTAAGTGTTGGTGTATAAGTTTGCACAACAGTTCCAGGTAATCCAGAGACATCGTTATCATAGAATATGATATTGAAATCCATAGGATCTTCAGTGTCAACTGGAACCCAGCTAGTACCATTATGGAACCAATTGATTCCCCAGAAATCTATAGCACCAATACTTGCTGTAAGATTGAAGAAATTCTCACCATGGAGGTAGCCTGGTGCTAAATCTGAGGTACTCATTGACCAAGAGTTGTCTCCCTGAGTTCCATCAGGTGATTGAACGAATAAAGCACCTGCATCAGCCCAAGAGTTATGAATATAACCTGAACCTGTAATAGGAACATCATGAATTTCACGATCATCAATAGTAATTGCAACATTACCTGTTACATCACCAACTACTGAAGGATAGTATTCAACATAGAAAGTCATTGATTCACCTGAAGCAAGAGTGTCAGGATAAGCACCTACATTAGGATCATCCATTGATAAATCAGCATCACCGGTAAAAGCTAAACTCTGTACAACGATTTCTCCACCACCGATATTGTTAACTACAAATGTGTCAAATTTTCCGCCACCGATAGCTGTCAAACCAAAGTTGTAACTATCGAAGTTAATATCAAACATAGGACCTAAAGCTGTGGTAGTCTCAATATTGGCTTCTGCAAACATTTCATATGGTAAACTGAAGAGATTACCCATTGCGTACCATGTACCACCATAATCTACAAAAGTGTGATTTGTTGTCGCATAGGAACCGTCACCGGACAACCATTCAACTCCAGTTACAGCGGCACCAGCATCTGTGTCGTAATAACCAAGATTCACAGTGTAAGTGATGTAAAAAGACTCACCAGCAGTGAAAGATAGTGCAAGGCTTGTAAGGTCAATATTAGTCCAATCCGGAAATACTAAAAGATCAGCTGTCACAACTGTTACAGAACCAAGTTCAGTTCCCGGGACTCCTGCATTATCATCATAAACATGAACAACAATTGCTGGTGGAGTACCAATAATTTGATAAATATAGAGGTCCCAAGATTCAAGGGTGCAATCACCCGGTGCTGTGTACCAAACACCTGCATTAGCTATACCATTTTGATCAGGGTTATCCCACAAATAAGCTACACTCGGACCATGATGTGAAAGGGTTAGTGGATCTCTGTCAACTGCCATTGCAGAGAACACGATAAGTAAAATAGACATAAATATTACTGTCTTTTTCATAATACACTCCTTATATTTTATAGAATAGTTTCCTACGATATGCAAGAGTCTGTATTAACGTTTATGTTGTCAATGAAAATATGTTTTTTTCTTATCAATTAGTTGCTGAGTTGGATCCAGTTATTAGCCATAAACAACAAAGACTCGCTTAGAAAGCGAGTCTTTGAATATATGATAGAATGAAATCTACTACTTAATAAATCCCATAATTACATCATTGATTAAGAACTGAATACGACCAATCAGTAATGAAAGACGAGCCATAACGGTATTTCCGAATGACGCACCAAAACCGATCATCATAAACCAGATACCTATCTTTGTAAACTTACCATAAAGTCCGGTATGGGCTTTTGAGAAGTAGAAATAGAGCATCACAGTAACAGTTCCAACGAAGATTATCAACATATTGAGACTATCAATAGGCTGCATAGCTGAACGCATCTGCACAAGCACACCTGCATTCATAGAAAGAACAACACCGGCACCGGTCATACCTATACTAATAGCGATAGGATAACGAGCAAGCCAACTGAGGTTCTTACTGAATCTAAGAGTTAACATTAAACCAAATGCTACAGGGACAAACAAATACCATTTATGCTGAATGAAGATAGGTTCATATACGAAAGGTATAAACGCATTCTGCCATACAAGTGGAATTGCATAACCGGCAGAAACACCAACCAAGAGCTGTTCAGAAAAACGATAAAACGGATTATCCTTGTAAAGGAAAGAGAAAATAGCCAGTGTAAAGAAGGCTGCTATTAGGTTACTTATTATTTCAAACATCTTCCCTCCTTATTTCTTTGCTTTATTTTGTTGATAGCGTTCAGCAAAGTAACCGATGTTACCAATTAAGATGAACAGGAAGATAACCATATGAGCAACTGACTGGGCATTCATACCAAGTCGAGCTGTCTTCCATTTATACATGATACCTGTTTTTGTTTCAGGGTCCCAATCTTTAGATATATCAATACTGTCGATCACATCTTGATCTTTTAGTAACTCTTTACTAAATGGACGACCATTAGGATAGTCAGGACTTTGATATGCAGCAAATACATCAGTTAAATATTCATATTCTGCAGCACCCTTCATTCCTGAAAGCATACCTGAGAGCTGGCCGGTCTGTAAGTAAGGATATGCGTCAGCGGCCATAACAGCTGTAACACCAGCAGCAACATTAACGCCAAAGCGTGAACGAGCCCAGGTAACCCAACCCATTGCATAACTTGCACCTGAAGTTTCAATAACAAGACGAAGCTCGTTATAGTTATTCAGACCCTTCATCATAGGCAATGTTTCGAGTTTTCTTCCTTCAGCATCTGTTTTTACAGCTTCTGCAATACCATCACCCATACCAACAACGATTGGTAAATATAGAGCAGCAGGTTTATACCCAATATTGATATAATCAACACCTGATTGTACATCAGGATACTCTGATTTTACCATATCGATTGCATAGTTAACAAGTGGAGCAGCTGTTGGAAGGAAAGTCAGAGTGAATACTTTCACCTTTCTTTCAAAGCAATGTCTAAGAATTGCAACTTCCATAGGATAAAGTTCAGCCATTGTTGATGCATCATGAGCAAAGCAGATAAGAATAGCTCTATCTTCTCTGTTTTCATAAGAATCAACCATCTGATATAGTGTTTCTGTCGGACCTGTTGTATAGGTCGGAGCATTAAAGGGAATCAAAAGTGGAATAGTGATAGCCAAAGCGATTATCAGGTATATCCATCTTCTGTCCAGATCTTGTAATTTCTTTATAAATTCCATAATATCTCCTTTAGTCTCCGCCACCGAGGTAGGCGCGCTCGATACCGAGCATGATTTTCAGAGATACAGCGGTCATTCCAAGACCAACACCGAGCATGAATCCACGCTTAGATGCAAGGTTTGGAACATCAAGAATCCACTGAGCAAATCCAGGAATCTTAGGACTGATCATAACACCGTAAGGTACCTGACCAAGCATCACTATGATAGCTGCGATAAGTAGCACTGTAGCTTCAGCTGACCTGGCACGGAATGCCTTATAGGCAGCAGTGGAGATGTAGAATGCCAACAGTGAGAACATAGTAGCAGACATTGGCATTTGGACATTCTTAAATATCCAGATATAAGGTGAACCTTCACTGGTTCCCCAAATAAAACCGATAGCTGCAGTAGCATAAACAGCGATAAGAGTTACATAACTGTACTGCCAGTTAGGAACCTTTCTTTTGATTCTTACGGTATTAACCATAGTAATACTCATAATACCGAGGATGACACCAAAAGGAGACATCGCTCTTACGAACACGAGGTAGCCCTGATAGAACTCTTCAGAAATCTTATGGGGCACAACAGCCCACGCAGCGAAGAGAAAACTCAAGACTATTACTATAAATAATGGTATTTGTTTTTTCATATGTGCCTACTCCTATTTATCAGGGAAAGCGTTAATAAGGAATGTTATTTTCATCGTGGAAAGCAATGTTCCAAGGACAATAAAGAAAAGAATCAGGAACTTGAAGTAATCCTGTCCTTTCAAAGTACCAAGCATCATCGGTTCTTTTGAGAGATATGCAGCGGCTGCATAAAGCTCTTCACCCATTAGGGTATAATCACAAGTTGTAATAAAGAACGGAATCTGTGTAACAGCGTCAGTACCGGAAATCTGGATTGCACCAATTGAGTTTCCTGTTTCAGTCATAATAAGTGATTCAGCGTAGAACATACCCATGTAGAAGTTAGTTGCTACCTTTTCACGAACCATGATACCGTTCACTCCCGCAACGAATGCGAACTGTGAACTGGTAAGGAAGAATACACTTGATGGATCAAATGTATCAGGACGACCGGCTTCATAATGAGCTTCTTTCACAATCTCTTGAGCAATAGGAAGCACAATTACGTCACGGCAAGGTACAAGGATAGGGGTATCATACTCAGCAGCTTTCTTAGCTACCTGAGATAGAATCTGCAAACCTGCCAGGGTTGCAACATCATTGATACCTGATAGTCCCGGCACAAAGAGAATAGGTGCTCCCATCTCTGTTGCACGACCAATGGCATTGTCAATTTCCTGAATACCTGCAATTGGGCGAAGATAGAGGTCTTTACCACGACGAGCAAGTCCTATCATGATAAACACAATTGCACCAAATATCAATGCAGCAATCAAGCCTGGAAGACGCTGAAGATATAACCAGTTAGGAACTGGGTAGAAGTATTCAACATCACCCTTAGCATCCATGAGTGGTTCGCTTTTGAAGAAATTACCCTTACCATCAGATATCATTATCTTATAGCTACGGCTTCTCTTCTCATGCTCTCTTGATTTCTTAATCATTCTCATTCTTGATCTTCTACCTTCAACACTATTGACTTTCTCAAGTAATGGGTTGTTCATAGATTCAAGCTGAGCATTCATCTGTTCAAGCTGTCCCTCTGCTGCTGCAATTTCATTAGCATCGGTAAGTGTACCTTTTTCAACAATAAGCTCATCGATTGATGTCTTAAGCTTTGTCATTGCTTTCTTATCTTCACCAGGGAAGAGATTAACAGAAAGGACACTACCTGAAATAGGATCAAATTTATAAGATATATTAGGATCGATTAATATATATTTTTTCTCAACATCAATATCCTGAACAATAGCAAACTCTCTTTTCACATAATCAGAGAGGTCATTTAAACTTCTTTCTAAAGCAATCACTTCCTTTGAAATGCTATAAGAGCTCTGATGGATATTCTTGCTCAATACAGTCACAAAAGTCTTATTGAGATTAACCTCATTATACATTACATCGCTAGGTTTAAGTGATTTAATGAAATCATCCCAGACCAAATCCTGTGTAAGAGAATAATCAGCATTAAGAGGAGTACCTGTGTTACTTTTTGCGTTAAAGCTCATTTCAACTCTAATACCTTTAGCAACATCGTAATCTTTTGGAAGCGGTACAACAATTTTATTGTCCTGGTAGAATTCTTCATGAACCTTAAAAGGCTTATCTTCTCCAACTTTAAAGAATGAGAAGTAGATATCATTAACATCATAGAATTCATTAGTTCTATATTCATAGGCTACAAGCATCTTCTGCTTGGCATCACCAAGGAAAGATGTACCTGTAACATAGGCAGATGGTTTGCCCCACTCTACTCTAAGATAGTCACCCTTATCATCCGGAGCATCGTCAACTACAAAGGTTGTATCTTTATAAAACTCATTAAGTTTAGAGCGTTCGGCCTTGATTGGCTCTGAGAGAGTGATCCCGCCGTTATAGGCACAACCTATTACGAAGGAGTAATCATTCAATGAATCGTAATTAAACTGTGGAAAATCACTGATTTTTACTGAAGCAAATGCATTATTAGCAGATGTGCTTACTAACTCTGTACCCTTATCGTAGTTACCACCGGTAAAGGCTTCAAGCTTGTTATTATCTACAATAAAAACATGATATGCACTAACTGCATCTGATGGTACAGGGTGTTTCCACTCAAACTGAAGAGTACCCTGTTCAGGAAGGTATTTCCCGTAAAAGGTTTCAACTGCAGCTGCTTCATTTGGAACAGGAATACCGGAAACCATATCGGCACGCATGAAATACTTACGTTGTTCATTTGCAGCAACAATAGTATAATAATACTTATTACTCGGAATCAATTTACCGAGGATAGAACCATTATACCATTTAAGGCCTGCATAAGTCTCACCATCTTTCTCTATTGGTTTTGTATGATAGTAATAAGGCTTTATATCCATCATATAGAGAAGGGTTGTGCGACGCATCAAGTCTTTAAGAACATTCAAATCATGTGGATATTCTTTGTAAAGAGGACTTGTTGCCTTATCAGGCTGTTTGTCTTTTTTGGCTTTAGCAGGGGCATCAACTCCAACTATCTGAGTCCACCCACTGTCATAGTAGTACATCACATCTGCTGAAACACCTGTTTTAGCGTTAACTGGGATTGTACTGATTAAGAAGAGGGAATCCGGGCTGATACCGCGATAAACATGATACTCTATGACCCTTGATTCCTTAGGGAGTGGGGTCCAACTGACTCGCAGTCCAGTTCCGTCATCGTTGGGGATATCGGTCACTTGCAGATTCCTTACTGTCATATTCTGCGCTTTGGCACTAAAAAGCGACACCGCAGATAGAAGTAAAAGAATCATTAAGATCGATAAACCCGCTTTGCGATGTTTAATCATACGAATCTCCTTCCTTTTTTTCGATTCATTCTATATATAATTTTACCCTATGTCCAATCACTCAGTAAATACTCCTCAAGCATAGGCTTAACAAGTAAATGCAACTGTTAAGTGTATGGTTTCATACATACTATTATCCAGTTTAGTTATTTTTCATAAGTTTGTAATACTGTCAATTCCTTTTTTAGTGGTGATTTACAGTTAAAATCCTCTCAATTATAGGGATCTGCCTTATCAATTTATTCATCCAAACTTATATCATTTCCTAGAATTGTCAATTAATCTATAGGTTTCCCTATATCCTCCATCCTGAGTGACTGATGAAATTAGTTTTATAGATAAAGGTTCTTTATACTGTCCTCATGGTTCGATACAATGCCACGCATCACTCACCATGACAGGTAGTTGTTTTACAAAAAAAGATGCATATTTACTCTTTCGAAAGAAATTAATTGTAAAGATATCGTGAGTTGAGTAAGTTGTCAGTAACAAAATTCAAAGGGTTGATAATGAGAAAAGA
>JAVCCX010000153.1 GCA_030765245.1 Candidatus Zophobacter franzmannii
ATACTATTTTTCTTAGCAGCAGGGGTTCTTCCCCTGCTGATTTACTTATTTGCAAAGAAGAAGCCTAAGAAGGTAATCTTTAGTTCTATCAGATTCATTTCTGAGAGTAGTAATAGTCAACGGAAGAGAATCAATCTGAAGAACATTCTCTTGCTTATTATCCGAACATTGATAATACTTCTCACAATTCTTGCAATTTCAAGACCATTTGTGAAGCTACCGGGTCTATCAAACACGAGCAAACATCCTGCTACTGCAATTGCTATTATCCTGGATACATCCTGGAGTATGGATTATCTTTCTGAACAAACTACTTCTCTTTCAAAGGGATTGGAGATTGTGGAGGAGATTAATTCGATGACTGGTAATCAAGATGTTATCTCACTTATTACTACTTCGAAAGAGTGGAATGAACAGTATGCTGTGAATCATCAGAGCAAACTTCCTGAGAAGCGATTTAAAAGCATTAGTACTGTTGTTAATCCAATTCCCCTATCTGAGTCTATTAGCATTGCTGAACAGCTCCTTAGAGAGGCTCAGCTATCGAATAGGGAGATATATCTGGTAACAGATTTGCAGAAACAGGAACTTCCAGAGAACTGTGAGTTTCCACTGATGGTTATACCTGTTAATCCTGTAAGTTGGTATAATGTAAGTTGTACAAATGCTAAGTTAGATTCCCGTTTGATTAACAAAGATATTCAAAGAACAATCGAGTTTAAAGTAGAGAACCATTCAGAGATAGAGCGAAAAGATGTTCTGTGTAAATTAGTATTAAACGATAAAACCATCGCTGAGAAGTTTATTAATCTCTCTGCTTTCCAAACAAAGAGTGAGTTCTTCAAAGTAAACCTTATTTCAGATGGTTGGTACAATGGGTTTGTTGAAGTGCAGGATGAGACTCTTCTAATAGACAACAGAAGTTATTTCAGCTTCCCATACAAATCAAATCCGAAGATTGGCTATGTTTCAGACCTTGATACAATACCCCCTGTCTTAAAATCTATGCTTGAGATATTCTCAGGTAAGAAGAATCAGGACTACTCATTGGATTTGAATTCTGTCAACACGAGTGATTTGAAAGCCTATGACTTTCTCGTTATCTACGGTAAAAAGCATTTGAGCACTAAAGAGGAAACTCTTTTAGAAAGATATAATGATTCAGGAAATGGAGTGCTATTCTGCCTTTCAGAGCATGATTCAGATTTGATATGGGAATTTTATAATTCCAAGTTCGGGATTAAGCAGGTTGCGTTCATTAAAGATAAGAAGAAAATCAGCTATTCCAATAAATTCCATAATATCACATCTCTAAGTAGTCAGGAATCCCTTGGTGATATTGATATTCGTGACTTCTGGCAGATTGCACATGGAGACAAGATAACTCCTATTATATCTGCGTCAGGTTCACCTGTCATCCTCAACCCACAACCAAACTGGCTTTTAATGTTTGATGTCGGAAGCATGAGAAATACTTTCTTCTTAGATAGTAACTGGCCTGTACTTTCCTATAGAATATTCTTGAATCTCAGTAATATAGACAGGAACAGTTACAGCTTTGATACAGGTTCAAACATCAGAGCTGACAGGATAATTCTTCCGGATAATTCAGAGTTAACACCCTCATCAGGTTACTATCTTAGTAATAGACCCGGAATACTCCAAACTCAATTGAAAGAGAGAAGCTCAACCATTGCTATCAACCTTGATAACTCGGAAAGCAGTTACTCAGAAGCTGAGTTTGATTCTATCCAAAATAGCGAGATATTAGACAACAATTGGAAGCAAAATATCTTCAGAGCAAGATATGGCTTTGAAATATGGAAGATTTTACTTGTCATAGTTTTATTTCTTTTCATATTTGAAATGTTGTTGGTGAAGCACGAAGAAAGAAAGCTGAACTAATAAATAAACACTAGAGGTTTTTATTATGTTACAAGGTTCCTATGTTGCACTCGTAACACCCTTCCAAAATGGGGAAATAGATTATAATAAACTTGAAGGTCTCCTTCAATTCCACTTAAATAACAATACTGACGGCATACTTCTTCTTGGAACTACTGCTGAAGCAAGTGCTTTAGCCAATGATGAAAAGGATCGGTTACTAAGATTTGCAATCCAACGCTCAAAAGGCAAAGTCCCAATAATGATTGGAGCAGGCACTAATAATATTAAGCAGACAATTGCGACTACTCATAAAGCCTTCTCTTTAGGTGCAGACTACGCATTAGTTATTACACCATATTATATCAAACCTACCCAAGAGGGAATGTATCATTACTTCAAAGAGATTGCTTCTAAAACAGATGGTAAAATTGTGATTTATAATGTACCTGGTAGAACAGGAATAAATATCAGCTCATCGACTACAGTTAGATTAGCTAAAGAATGCAAGAACATTGTTGGGATTAAAGAAGCTTCAGCCGATTTAGTTCAAGCAACTGAGATTATCAGAGATGCACCGAAAGAGTTCTCCGTAATGTCCGGAGAAGACGCTCTTATCATGCCTACTATGGCTATTGGTGCTAAGGGATGTGTCTCAGTTACTGCCAACATTGTACCTGCAAAGGTTCATCAATTAGTTGATTATTGTCTCAAAGGTGAGTATTCAAAAGCCATGCATCTCCATCACGACCTATTGGAGTTAAACAGAAAGATGTTTATCGAAACCAACCCTATCCCTGTCAAAGAAGCACTTGCTATTATGGGTATGATTGAACCTGAGTTCCGTCTGCCTATGTATCCTCTGCAATCTGCGAATAGGGATACCCTTAAGGAATGCCTGAAAAGGTACGAACTTTTCTAAAAAGGAGACTCTATGAAAGTCCTGCTTGTTTATCATACAAAAACAGGACATACCCTCGAAGCAGCTAAGGCTGTGGAAGAAGGTGTTAGATATGCCGGTCATTCTATTAAAGTCGTTTCCGTACAAGAGTGCGATCCTAAACACATCGAAGAATATGAAATCATCATTTTCGGAACCCCTACCTGGTTCCAGGGAGCCTGTGCTCCGATTAAATCCCTACTTAAAAAGATGCCAAATGATCAGCTTCGAGAGAAGATGTGTACTGCCTTCGCCGTAATGGGTGGTTCAGGTGGACACAAAGCTATCAAAGAGATTGATTATATGGTCAGAGAAAAGGGCTGTGTTGACTTTGTCCATGGTCCTGTTATGCAGGCTGGAGGTTTTCTCAGTATATGGAAAGGGTACCCTGTAAGTAAAGGTGACCTTGTTAAGCTTCGTGAATTTGGTTCTGAGTTGGTGAAATAGCTTGTAACTTTGGTGAATGTTGGAGTTGTAACTATAGTAAGTAAGAAAGGAGATACTGATGTTTTTCTGGGGAGACTCCACCTTCATACTCCTTATCGCAGTACTGATTCTCTCGTTTATAGTACAGCACAGCGTTAAGAGTAGATATAAAAAGAATGCTAAGATTAAGAATAACAGCAATCTCACAGGAGCTGAGGCTGCAAGAATTATTCTAGATAGCAATGGGCTTGATTATGTGAATATTGAGCTTGTTAAAGGTGAGTTAACAGACCATTATGACCCTCGAAAAGAGGTTGTTAGATTATCTCCACACAATTATAATGAATCTTCTATCTCGGCAATAACCATAGCTGCGCATGAATGTGGTCATGCTCTGCAACATGCAGATAATTATGCTCCTCTGAATATCAGGGCAATGGTTCTACCAGTTGCCAATATCGGTTCAAAGGGTGCTTTTCCACTCTTTCTCGCAGGCTTATTCTTTAGTATCCCTATCTTAATGGATGTCGGAATAGTTTTGTTTGCGGGAGCCTTACTCTTTCATCTTGTTACACTTCCGGTGGAGTTCAACGCTTCATCTCGAGCCTATATTCAACTAAGAGATGCAGATATTGCAACGGATGATGAGATGAAAGGTGCCAGATCTGTTTTAAATGCTGCAGCAATGACCTATGTTGCTACAGCCCTAATGGCACTAGTCCAACTAATGCGCCTAGTTCTCCTAAGAAGTCGAAGGTAATTAATCAGTGAAATTTATTCTCACCTCAGAACTCAATAAATTGGCCAAAAAGCTCCGGTTCCTCGGTTTTAACTCTACCGTGTGCCGGAGTTTGAGTTCACATATTACTGTCAGACTGGCTATCACAGAGGAAAGAGTCCTACTTACCCGGAGCGTGAAACTCTTCAAAGATAAGCGTCAATTCAAGCGCTTCCTTGTTGTTGACTCCGACCCTATAAAGCAACTCGAAGCTGTTTTTAAGGAATATAAGCTTTGTTCAGAGAACATCTTCACAATCTGCCCTGAATGTAATCACAATCTTCATCCAATTACAGTTGATAAGATTGCAATAGAACTACCACCAAAAGTTCTTGCGAACTATTCAGAATTTAAGGTCTGCCGTAATTGTGGACATTACTATTGGAAGGGTACTCATTATGATAGAACTATCGAACATGCCCAACAAATGATGGAATTATACGATTAAAAGTGTTATAAAATAATCGAGTAGGGCCTCGTACACGGCTCCTGATAATCCTAATAATTACGGGTAGTAATTAAATAACACATTTGTACGGAGTTTTGTTAAGTTAAACAGTTTCATCTCATCAAACCAACTATTAGGCAAAGCCAAATGTATCTGTTTACTACAGGAGTTACGCCAACGGGTCATTGACAGCTTCTTCAGATTTTCGGTGCTGTGACCTTGTCGTCGATATGCTCGAAAGAAAGCTTTCCAGCCTTTCCATTCACGCATTCTCTTCATTCGAAGCCGTCGCCGAGTCCATTCCATAAGCCTACCAAACAGTCCCTTACAATTAGCTATCCTGAAGTAATTTCCCCATCCTCTTAATATCGGATTAAGGATTCTAATCATCTCGACTAATCGTATTCCACTGTTTCTCGGAGTAAGCTTGCGTATCTTTTCTTTGATGCGTAATATTCGCTCTTTGTCGATAAATACATATTTGCTTTTAAGGACAAAGCCAAGATACTTAACTCCTGTATCTATGCTACATATGTGAGTCTTTTCCGTGTTGATTTTAAGCTTCAATCCCTCAAGTATCGCTATTGCCTTTCTTTCATACTGTTCTGCCTTACGCTTGGTTCTGGCAAATATCAGTATATCATCGGCATAACGAACTATTCGGATGTTTTGCTCTTTCATCTGCTGGTCAAACTCATCAAGATAGATATTCATCAATAAAGGGGAGATTACTCCACCCTGAGGACTTCCGACTTCTGTCGGTTTGTACTCGCCTTCGACCATCACGCCAGATTTGAGAAAGCTCTCGATTAATCGTAACAAGGTTCCGTCACTGATTCGCCGATTTAAGCTCTTCAAAATCTGCTCATGATTCAATGTGTCGAAGCATTTTGATAAATCCATATCTACTGCGTAGCGTAGATTATACTTTTTCAGAAACATTTGTGCTTTAGCAACTGCATGCTGACATGACCGATGAGGTCGGTACCCGTAGCTTGAGGGATGGAAGCCAGGTTCAAATATTGGCTGGATTACATTCAATATCGCCTGTTGTACCACTCGGTCTCTTACTGTCGGGATTCCTAATGGGCGGGTTTTACCTTTACCTTTAGGAATTTCTACTCGTCGTACTGCGGTTGGTTTATAGGCTCCTGTCTTTAACTCCAGATGGAGTCTCTTAACATTGTCTTCCAGTTCTTCTTCAAAATTTGAGATACTCTGTCGGTCTATCCCTGAAGCTCCTTTGTTCCGTTTTACGGATTTGAAAGCTTCAGTTAGATTTGACCAAGCATAAACCTTGTCGATTAAACTGTAAGACTTCTTCATACTGCATGTCTCATTGTGGGTCTCAATTACAGGGTTTCTTGATGCTGACTGTCTCTTCATCGGGTTGTCCTCTCTTCTTTAGCCACTGGCAATATGAGAGAACTGTTGATATTTGATACAACTCCCTGATTACTCAATCTCGTACGGGTATCTTCCTTATTCGGTTGCCCGAATAAGTTCTGATAAGCCTTGGTGTATTTCAACACCCTCTTTGGTCTCTTACTTTGCACCGAGTTCTCCTGTCATTAATTTCCAACCTTTAGACTATCTTCATCCCTTCGCATGACTTGCAACCTTTTGAGTTACCAAACCTCAGCACTACTGAGAGTGCTGTCCCCTTAGTTTTATCCTCCAGACTGTCACCAGCTTTCACAGGCTATGGGTTAATCACTACTACGGAATCATCTGCCCCCCGCTGTTGCGTAATCACCTTCTTGTCTCTCAACTTGAAAGATGACTTACCTTTAGGGACAGCAACGCCCTTGACCTCAAGTTGACTTCCTGCTGATGCGGTGTCAGGGTTTCTTCCAACCCATCGGCTCAGAAAGCATTCCAGGCAAACAAAAAGCCCCAACCGGAGTTGGGGCATTTATAAGTTTAATTAAGTATGTTTACTTAATCTTGATTAATTTCTTAGTTTCTACAGTATTTCCTGATTTGAGACGGTAGAAATAAACACCACTTGCGGCATCAATACCCTGATTGTCTTCTCCATTCCAGATTATACTATGATTGTCTGCACTCTGTACACCATCGACAAGTGTCTTAACAAGCTGACCCTTAATATTGAATACGCTAAGATTAACTGTTCCGTTACTCTTAACATTGTATTCAATTGTTGTGCCTGCAGGGCTAAATGGATTAGGATAGTTTTGTCTTAACTGACCTGAAATCTGAGGTTGGGCATTGTCTTCAATTGATACAGGTGCCGGAAGATGGAAGTCGAGTGCACTCATGATAACTTCTCCTGCGCCTGCCTGACCTTCTCCAACTATAGATGAACCCCAATTATCATCACTATGGAACATCATAAACATTCTATGAATAGAATTACCTTCTTCGTCGTTGCCCATATATTTAAGATATTCGCTTGGATAGGCATACATTGTAGTCATCCCATCCCAAGCAGGAACATATTCATGTGATTCATTGAAACCAAGGAAATTACCGTTATCTTCATACCAGAAGTCGTCAGCTACATCAACACCACTAAGTGCTAAAGGTTCTGACCATGTATTACCATTGTTACCTGAGAAAGCAACATAGATTTCAGGTGTATTTTGGTAAGGTTCCCAGTAGGTTAAGTTATCAGCGAGAAAGTCTCTACCGGCTGTTGAGTCTAACCAGACCATAGCCATCACGCCGTTCTCATCTGCATTAGTAACTTTGAGATGGTTCAAGTTAAAGAACATAGCATCTTCATGACTATCACTGTCCCAATGCTGGAAAGGCCAGATAGTGTCATATTTAAGATTTCCATAACCTTCTATATCTGGTGTGATTCCATCATCAACACCATCATAAGCACCATCATCCCAATATGCATCATATTCACCATCAGCATCTATATCCCAGGGATATAGCTTGCTCCGGGAGTTGTGCTTTGTGGGAATACATCAACAACATCTAAGGTTTCATTATTTACATCAAAGATCATATCTTTTACATTATGGAAAGCGTAATAATAGCTATCATCCTGAGTCAAAATAGCCCAAGTTGAAGGCATGTGGATTCTTCCCTGATCATCCCAAGATACATTATAATGTGAGGTATTCACAATATCCCAGTGTAAATCATAAGGAACGTTGTTATCAGTATCCATGAAAACGTATTCATCATTTGCATTTGTAGGGTTTTCAAGTGGTATTGTAATATCAAAGCTTACCATTCTCCATTCAGTTTCAGGATTACAGTAGTCATCATGAATAAAGACATCAAAAGAAGGTTCGTCTTCTGCAAGGTCACCGAGGTGAGTACCGATATAGAAGATTTTACCTGCATTTTCACCCTTACCAATAGTAAAGGTATAATAAGGACGACGCCATTCGTTTGTGTCAACATTCCAAGCATCAATAGTAGGAATACTTGTATATGTCCAAACAAGCTCCTCTCCAAAATCTACATCATTCGCTGTATAATCTGCAAAGCCAATGTAAACATTCTCACAAGCAGCAGGTTCACCTGTAGTTTCACTGATCACTGAATGTGAAGCAGTATTCGTTGCAAGG
>JAVCCX010000038.1 GCA_030765245.1 Candidatus Zophobacter franzmannii
AAGGAATAGTAATCTATCTTCGCCAAGAAGGTAGAGGTATTGGGCTTGTAAACAAGATTAGGGCTTACAAACTACAAGAGAATGGGTACGATACAGTTGAAGCTAATCACAAACTTGGCTTTGCAGCAGACCTTCGAGATTTCAAAGCTGCGGCGGATATTCTCAAGTACTTTGGTACAAATTCAATTAGACTTTTAACAAACAATCCATTGAAGATTAAAGATTTAGAAAAACACGGAATTGACATTCTGAAAAGAGAAGCAATTGAAATTAAATCCCACAGTGGAAATCATAGCTATCTCAAAACAAAGAAAGAAAAAATGCATCACATCTTGGAAAAGATATAATAGGAGGTATCATGGCTAATGTATTAGAAGGTAAACTGGTTGGTAAAGGACTTAAATTCGCTATTGTTTGCGGTAGGTTTAATGAATTCATCTCTGCAAAACTCCTTGGTGGAGCTGAGGACGCACTCGTTCGTCATGAAGTAAAAGCTTCTGACATAGATGTAATCTGGGTGCCGGGTTCTTTTGAAATCCCGCTTGCAGCAAAAGTAGCAGCAGTTACAGGTAAGTATAATGCGATTATCTGCCTTGGTGCAGTAATCCGTGGCGCTACACCTCACTTTGATTATGTATCCTCTGAAGTAACCAAAGGCATTGCAAAAGTCATGCTTGATTACAGCATTCCTGTCAGCTTCGGTGTTCTAACAACCAACACAATTGACCAAGCAATCGAAAGAGCTGGAACTAAAGCCGGGAATAAAGGCTGGGACTCAGCTATGAGTGCCATTGAAATGGCAAACTTACTTAAACAAGTATAGAAATTAACAAAGTATTCTTAAGGGCACAAGAGATTGTGCCCTTTTATATTTAAAACAATTACAAGTTACTTATACACAACCAATAAGAGCAATTGAATAATTTAAGCGAGAGATTAAAAGTATAATACCATTCCAGATGTTTTAAGATTGTTTTAGCTCTGTTTGGAACAAATTATGCAATATCAAACTCTGTCATTACATTTCAATGGAGGTTTATTATGAAATTATCTGTGAAGATTCTTACTTTGTCATTCTTACTAATCTGTGTATCACAATTATCTGGTTTAGGTCTTATGTTTTTCTCTGACGATACTGCTCAAGTCTTTGCTTTAGAAGACTATAGTGTTAGCGTCAGGATTGAAAATCAAGCTGCAGTTACTGTCGTAACAGAATCATTTAGAAATTCAACCTTCTTAGAAACAAATCCGATTTGCCTTCTTGACTAAGATTTGGGCTGGTCAGATGCTTGAGCACATGGTATATGAATACTACTTACTTAATCCTGGCTCACAGGCAGCTGAAGACCTTAGACAAGAGATTATTGACCTGAGTATTGCTTGGGGTGTTATGTGTGAGTTTACTCACTTCGAAGATGGTGGTGAAGTGTCTAACGATGAAGAGATAGCTACAGAGGTACCTAATCTTACAGCTAAGCTTCTTGGTAACTATCCAAATCCATTCAATCCTTCAACTACTATCAAGTTTGAAGTTTACAAACAGATTACAGACCGTGCTATCGTGAAAATCTACAATGTTCGTGGTCAAGGAATCTATGAAATAAACTGGGATGGTACTGACAAGAACCTTAGGGGTGTTGCCAGTGGTACCTACTTCTATACAATCAATGTTGATAGCAACATCCTTGCAAGCAAGATGGTGCTGCTAAAATAATTAGTTAAAGATATCTTTCGAGATAAAAAAAGGGAACGCATGATTGCGTTCCCTTTACAAATTATAGACTATTTAGGGAGCCTTTCCTTTAATGCCATAATCCTTCGATATGATTCTTCTATTCTGGATTTAGAAACTTTCCCAGATTTAACTAGCTGCTTAAGTGTAGTGAAGGCATCTCTTGAAATATTGTCATCAGCATTTGGAGATGCAAATAGGAGAATATCAACCCCGGCATTTACAGCTTTCTCAATTGTTGTTTCTAAAGAGTAATTCTTGTGTATAGCTTTCATATACAATCCATCAGACACAACGACACCATCCCAGCCTAGTTTGTCCCTTAAGAGACCGTTTATGGTCTTCTCAGAAAGTGTAGCAGGATAATCCGAGTCTATATTCTTGTTGAATATGTGAGCAGTCATAATCATATCAAGCTTGTCAGCCTTGATCAACTCTTTGAAAGGGATTAGTTCTTTCTCTGACCAAGTGGTAGTAACATCAGTAAAACCATTATGGGAATCGCTAAGAGAACTGCCATGTCCGGGAAAATGTTTTATTGCTGTAAGAACACCATTATCATGATGCTGATCTATTAGAATGGAACAATGCTCTACAACTTCCAGTGGGTCAGAAGAGAAGCTTCGATGTAGTTTTGCAATTACCGGGCAATCCGGATTCACTGCTACATCAACGACAGGTGCATAGTTCAGATTTATACCGGTTTCATTCAGCTGATTCGAAATCAACTCACCCCAAGCTCTCGTCGAGTCCGGATTATTAATCTGACCTATTGCTCCTGCAGAGCGAGGCTTCTTAAATCCATAAGGTTCTTTTAGCCTACTCACTAAACCACCTTCCTGGTCTATCGCCACAAAGAGTGGGGTAGAGGAGGTAGATTTAAGTTGCTTTACAAGGTTTGTTAATTGTTCTTTATCTCTGATGTTTCTATTGTGACTCTTTTCACCCGCGTTATAATCAAAGAGGATAACACCGCCAAGGTGATACTCTTTAATTGCTTTAACTATTTTGGTATCAGGAGTAGCTTCCATTCCGTAAAAGCCAACCATCAGCATTTGACCTATCATTTCATCAAGAGATGGTTTACGGGGTATTTTGCTACAAGAGGTAA
>JAVCCX010000113.1 GCA_030765245.1 Candidatus Zophobacter franzmannii
CCTAACATATCCGTAATTGTAAATGTGTAGGTATCTGTTGCTGGAAAGTATTTAAAGCTATTCCGATTGATTGCACCGTCAATGTATATTTGGTCATTATCATCATAAATCAAGACTCTGATAAATAGATATTTAGATAACTTAGAATTTAACGGAGTAGGTGATGTCACCCCATAACTGGCAAGCACTGGTGAATTTATACTAACATCGCTAACAGTTATCTGCCGTGCTTCCTGCTCCGTATAGGTAACGCCATCTAATCTTAAACTATCGAAGCTTGTTATTTGAAATAATTCAGTTTCAACAAAAAACTCAGAATTACCATCCCAAAAAGGGTCGTATTGAGGACTCACTATTTTAAGTAACATTATAGAGTTGACCTTTGCAGATTGCCAAACTGGTTCTCTCGTGCCATTTGCACTGGGTTCATAGCTACTTGACCGTTACCACCGTTGTTATTGCCAAGCGTGGTGTTAATCTGCTCTAATAGATTGTTTGTAGTGTCCATATTAATCGTATTACCACCACCGTTAAAGCCCTTCCCACCTAATCCATCAGAAAGCCCGAACAATCCAGCGAATAAGCCAGCACCAACGCCACCCGTGCCTGGTGCAAGGATATTAGCTAAAATCGTGAGCAGTCCAGAAGTGATTAAATCGTTCAACATCTTGTTGATTGCTGTCTTAAAGTTATCAACTAAGGCATTGCCGAGCTGTTTGAATACACCCTCCATTTCTCCAGATATGGCACTTGACCAGTCGAATGTTAGGGTCAGTGTGTCTTGGAGGAAGTCCTGCCAAGCCTGATTCATAGCACCCAATCTTGTATGGAAAAGTTCCATCTCCTCTTCTGTAAAAAATTCGGGTCCAGGGGAATCGTCAACAAGCCCGTTTGCCATTTGCTGATCTAGCATTTCCATCCTTTCCCGATATTGGTCAATCATCCTTTCATTGCCAGCTGCTTCCCACTCCATCTTAATATTTATTTTCTTCCCCTCATTAGCTTTATACATATCTTCAATATGTTGCGTAAAATCAGCAGTTTGCTTTGCCAAATCTGCGATAACTTTTGCCGCATCCTTTTTTTTCTTCTCGTCTTCTTTCTGTGCTTTTATAAGTTTATTAATCGCAGCGATTCTTTTATTGTATGACCCCACACTGCTGTCAATTGCTGTATGTTCACTCTCATAATCTTTAATCAGAAGTCTTAATAGTGGATGCCACCTTAAAACGGTGTTGAGCTTTTCCTTTTGTGCTTCTTTTGTTATATCTATAGAATCTCTCTCAGAAATTGCCAATATACGCATTATCTCTGATTTATATACTTCGTAATTGAGTTCATCCTCAGATAACCCTTTCATTTCTTTCGCTAAAGCGATTGTTGAACTTGTGATATTATTAAGCCCGTTGAGAGCCTCTGTCTGATCAAGAAAAAGTTTGCCCAAGCCACCAAGCATAATTGTGAACCCAAGCCCTACTTCTTCTTTTAAATCGCTTGCTGAGTCTTTCCATCTCTTCATCTCGCCAGACCTTGACTTCGCCATTGATTCAGATAATCCACCAAACTTCTCTTCTAACAATCCAAGAGCAAAAGCACCCTTCTCAGCTGATGTCATTAATGCCAGTTGTTCATTATTCGTAGTTTTTAGCTCTGGAATATAACGACCTAACATTGTAATATCACCTATTATGGCTTGACCTACAAGCCGAGCCGCAGTCTTTACATCAAATAATCCAGAGGATGCCACATCAAGCGTGAGTGCCAGATTTGCATTAGCCTTTTCATAGCTCCCAGTTAGAGCTATTAACTTCTGCAGCGCATCTGCACTCTCTGTGTCGCCATATCCTGCGTTCTTTTGCAGCCACTTTAGATTTTCTTCAATTTCTCTTGATAAGGATTTATAGCTTGCCCCCGTTAAGTCAATCTGAGCCGCAAGTCTTTGCATCACCTTATCCTGTTCAAGACTTGCTGTTATTGATGAACCGATAAATCTCAACCCCTGTTGTATCCCTACCAACCCAATGCCCATCTTAATCAGTGATTTGGTAGCACTGCCAATCTTACTATTGAATGTTCCCATTTGCTTTGTCGCAGTTTTAGCACCTTTAACTGTTACTTCAACTTGTAGCTTATCTTTAGTAGTTGCCATTATCTTTTAACCTTATTCCTCTCAGCCGATGCCTTTCTCGCATCTGACTTTCTTTTGCCCTCTAAAAGACCATTACTGGCTATATTAACGAGGTTGTGCCAAACTGCGGGTCTTTTCATTATGTCTAACTCACCCATCAATACACCACCGTTATTGCAATCTTGGGCGTATCCAAGTGCAATCCGATTGCATGTGAGTATTCTAGGCTTATTTCTTGCCTTGTCGCAAGTCTCGTTCTGCTCGCAGAATTGGCAAAATAGGTCAGTTTCATATATTAGTTTATCCTGTGTATTTTGAATTGCATCAACACCGTTGAGTTCATATTGCGTACTGCAAACTAACTCGACGGCTGATCTAAGTTTTTTTCTATACCATCATCACCCTTAGAGCTATTCGCCACTTCCAAAACCTTCATCATTATAGCATCCTGAATTTCACCGTCTAAAGTCCTGAAACTATCATAGGTAATTGGTAAGTCAAACATCCAAGAGATAACTAAAGTCGGTAGCACCTTGTCAAATGGAAATCCAACACTTTCAAGAGCAATCTTGCCATAGCCAGACCACTCGTAAATATCCATCATACACGGGTTCCGAATTTCCGCAATTTCAACATCTTCAAC
>JAVCCX010000237.1 GCA_030765245.1 Candidatus Zophobacter franzmannii
AATGTTACTTTTCTGCCATTTATATCTAAATTGAAGAAGATCTTGAGTTGCAAGGTGTATTTAGAAACTCATGACTTCTTTACTGACCTTACACTTAGGACAGATATAAACACTTCTAAAAAGCTTAGGCAGCAAAGATTTGAACGCAAGTACATACCAACCCTTGATGGGGTCTTTTGCCTAATGGATAGCCAGATAGAATTGTATAGACAGTATTATCCGAATACTCGTTTCATCTTGGCTAGAACAGGTCTTACAAAGTTTAGAGTTGATAAAAAGAGAAATGAGAGGGACAGTTTAGGATACATTGGTTCATTGGATATCCACAAAGGAGTAAGAAACATCTTTTCGATAGCTTCTATGACCAAGACTAAACCTCCTGTTATTGTTATTGGTGCAAAATCAAAAGCAGAGAAAGAGAGGTTCATAGAGGAAGCAAGTAAGCTTTACGACTCATCAAAGGTTAGTGTTTACTTATGGCAGGATAAGAAAAGTCTATTAGAACTTATGAACAGGATGAAGCTTGGATTCGTGACTTTGGAAGATACATTCTTCAACCAATATTTAACTTCACCTCTTAAGCTTTTTGACTATTACAGCAAGCAGATACCTGTTGTCGGGACTAAAATAGGCACTTTGAGCGAATTGGTTAGGGACGGTTCGACAGGATATCTTTATTCGATTGGCTCAGAAAAGGAAATTGCAGAAAAGATTGATAAGCTTTATTCTGATGATGAGTTATATGCATCAATTCAAGATAATATTGATAAGTTCTGTGATGAATTGACTTGGGATGTAAGAGCAAAAGTGATAGCAGAAGAAATATCTAAGTCAAACTAGAAAGCTTCGCAACAATCCTCTCAAACACATATTCTGGTTTAATTTCTCGCATACAATTATGATGTCCTAATGGGCACTTTTTATGACCATGAGCTCCACAAGGACGACAATCCATATCAACTTCAAAGAGAAGATCAGTTGCCCCGAACGGGTAATATCCATATCTCTTGACTGTTGGGCCGAAGAAAGCAAATACTGATGTTTTAACGGCATTCCCAATATGTAGAGCACCACTATCATTACAGATCAATCCATCACAAAGAGAAAGAAGGGCCGCAGAACCGGTAATTGAGAAATTACCACAGCTGTTAGTTGCTACTATTCCTGCTTTCTTGATAATTCTTTCTGAAAGTTCCTTTTCTCCATTACTACCAATAAAGATAAGATTCCAACCTTCAGCAGAAAGTTTGGAACATAATTCAACAAAGTATTCTTCCTGCCATCTTTTAGTATTCCAGACTGAACCGGGAGCAATAGCAATGTTCCTTTCAGGATTGAGCACATCCTTAGCTTTAACTAATTCTTCATCAGAGTAGAAGAGCTCTGAGTGCCAATCCAATCGTCCTTTTGTAAACGGACTTAGCAGTTCAAGATTCTTTTCAGCCTTATGAACACCCTTAGGATGCTTGAATTTATCTGTCAGTAACACTTTCTTATTGTCTTGATTAAAACCATGTCGCCTTTTTATTCCTGATAGATAGAGGAGAAGTAGTGTTCTGAGTGACCTGTGCGGTGTTATCGCCAAGTCAAATTTAACTTTTCTAAGAGTTGATAGAGTCTTGAAGAAATTGAACAGATCAAACTTAGACTTTTCCATACCGATAACTTTTTCAATCCAGGGGTTGTATTTCAGAATGCTAATATTACTTTTCTGAACTAAGACTGAAACTTCAGCGTCAGGAAATAACTTCTTTGTTTCCCTAATGAGAGGAGTAACAAGAATTACATCACCAATAAAGGCAGTTTGAACAATCAGTATTTTCTTAATTGGCATTAATTAGTCTATCATAGAGCTCAATGTGTTTCTGCACATTAACTGCAATATCAAAAGCTTTCACAGACTCCGAGGCATTTTTACCAAGGTCTCTTCTCAAATCAGCATCCTCAATAACAAGAGTTAATGCCTGGGCAAGTGCATGTGGGTCTTTTTTAGGGACAAGAATCCCGTTCTTCCTATTGCTGATCATCTCAGGGATACCACCTGCATCTGTACAGACACAAGCTTTACCGCAATTTAGGGCATCAAGTACGCTTGTTCCGAGTCCCTCTAGTTTAGAGGCAAGAACAAATATATCAAATGCCTTGATATAGTCATATACATTATCCTGGTGTCCTGCGAGAATAAACCGTTCGGAGATGCCACGATTGGCAATCAGGTGCTTGGTTGCCTGGACTAATTTCCCATCACCCACAGCCATAAAGAGAACTTCCGGGTGCTTTTTCAGTACTATTGAAGCGGCCTTAATCAAATTGGGATAATCTTTATGCCCTGTTAGAGCAGCGACAGTACCAATCAAAAGGCTATGAGGTGGAAGAGAGTTCTTGATGATATGTCTATTGTCAGAAGAATTCACTCTATTTAAATCTATGGCACTACGGATAACACAAATCTTTGCTTCCGGTATTCCATCTTTGGAGATGACTCTGCGGATATTGTCTGAGATACAAACCAAAGCACTAAGTTTGGGATTATTATACTTTAATTTACTGAAAAAGTTATCCTGGAGAGGGAAATCTACACGCCTTGATGCAACTAAGGGTATCTTCACAAAAAGAGAAGCCAACAAGCCAATGCTAAGGGCATGCGAGTTGTGACAATGGATAAGTGTTGCTTTGTTCTGTTTAGCGTATGAGGCAATCCTGATAGCAGAGAAGATATCTCCTTCAAAGCTCAGAGGTAATGTTTTTACCGGGATATTATTCTCTATTGCGTAGTTTTCTAATTTAGAACCTTTTTTGCAAATAAGCACAGATTCTCTACCGGATTTGATTAGACCTTCCATCAGATAAACAGCCTGTTGTTGTCCACCTCGCCATTCGGTTTCAGTATCAATATGAATTATCATTTTTATTCAGCTCCCATAGCTTTGTATATTTCCAGAAAATCCCCATTCCTGAGTTCTTACAGAGGATAAACCCCTCCTTTCCATCAAGAAAACCAGTTTTAAGAAAGTACATTTGAAAAAACTTCCACCCACTACGCAATGATGCACCTAAGAGAGAAGATGTTCTACCCTTTTTATAAAGTTCCTGACTGCTAAGCGTTGAATAAAACTTCATTTTCTCAAGGTGTGAGTCAATTGTCGGGTAGGTATAATGGAGCATTGGTTGCTTGATAAATCCAATCTCACCCTTGATTTGAACTGATTCATGTACACTCTTTTGATTAAAGCTACCTTGACTCTTTCTAAACAGCCTTAATGTATAATCTCTATTCCAACCACAATGCTTAATCTTCCTACCGAGATAAAATGAAGTACGATGTATTCTATAGCCATTGAGGCTTTTGTCTGAAGCAATAAGTCGTTTAATCTCTATTGATAAATTAGGCGAAAGAACTTCGTCAGCGTCAAGGGAGAGGATCCATTCATTCTCGCACTTATCTACTGCAATCTGTTTACACTTCCCGAAACCAAGCCATTCACTTTGATAGAGTTTTGCCCCGAATTCTTTGGCTATTTGCATAGTCCTATCGGTCGAACCTGTATCGAGTATTACTCTCTCATCGGCCCATTTAATAGATTCAAGCATCCGAGGAAGATTATACTCTTCATTTTTAACAATAATAGCAACACT
>JAVCCX010000392.1 GCA_030765245.1 Candidatus Zophobacter franzmannii
CCAATCTATCATAACCTAATAACTGAATCCAAGGAGTATTATAAAGTACCCTCCTTCACGATGGGAGCTATCGAGAAGCTTAAAGGGAAAGAGGAAATTAGCAATATCCCAACAAGTAAGAAAGGATATAGATTAAACTGGTATAGCGATGAGTTTCAAATATGCCCTGTGAAGGCTGTTCTTCAGAGTGCTATAGCTGCCGAAATGGGAAAAGAAAAGACTCTTCCTGATGGTTATTTTAAAGATGCTATTGTTCTAATCGGTGCAACTGCTGATGGTTTGAATGACCTTAAACACACACCTGTTGGAAGTCAAGTGCCGGGGATATACGTATGGGCAACTCTGCTCTCAAACAGTTTGACAAATGATTATATACACTTTACTCCGCAGTTATTTAGCCTAATTCTATTTGCCCTCTTTATGGCGATCTTGCTGATTCTTACTAATACCGATAAATTCGTAAAACCCTTAATCTACAGCTTGATTCTTATGCTTGTTATAGGACTTATAGCCGTGATACTTTGGAGTCAATTCAGATTATGTCTCCGTTTTCCATCTGTTATGTTGATAGGACTAACCTATCTCCTTTCTTTTACCTTCCTCTCGTTTTCTCGGGAGTATCAGGAGAAGAGGAAGATACGCCAGATGTTCAGTCGATATATAAGCAAAGAGGTTGTGAAGGAACTTGAGAAGAACCCACAGCTTATTAATCTTGGTGGGGAAGAAGTGAGTGCAGCTGTATTGTTCTCCGATGTATATAACTTCACAACTCTTACTGAAACAATGAAGGCGAAGGAGCTGGTAGAGCATCTGAATGTTTACTTTACAGGGCTTAGCGATTATATTACAAAAAACAACGGCTTGCTTGAGGCGTTTCTCGGTGATGGTATTCTGGCTGTGTTTGGTGTGCCTGTGCAATCAAAACAGACAGCTGACTATGCAATGAATGCTTGTAGAACTGCTATTGAACAGAGAGATTATGTAAGAACTCTTAACACGGAAAGTGAACTGACAATCGCAGAGAGAATGCACACTCGCACCCGGATCGGAATAGCCTCCGGTGATGTAATAGCCGGGAATGTAGGTTCTCTTACCAGGATGGATTATACAGTGATCGGTGATGCAGTGAATATAGCCTCAAGATTGGAGACTGCAAACAAGTTTTATAAAACCAATGTTATTATTTGTGAATGGATATATGCAGATGTGAAAGAGAGCTATTTGTGCCGGAAGCTTGATAAATTAAGGCTTAAAGGGAAGTTACAAGCTATCACTATTTACGAACTTGTTGACAAGAAAACAGTTGATTCTCAAAATGCATATAGTTGGTTTAAAGAATATGAGGAAGCTTTACAGCACTACTTTAACGGGGATTTCGACAAGGCTTCCATAATTTTTAAGTCCCTGAGTGGACAACCCCTTAACGATGGGGCATCCGGTGTGATGTACGATAGATGTATGCGACTTATTTTGAAGCAACCGGAGAATTGGGATGGTATCTTTACCATGGAGGTAAAATGAAAAGATTAATGCTATTAATTTTATTGTTTGTGCTCACGGTTTCACTGTTGAGTTACATGACCGAAGGAATGCGTTCGGGTGTAATAATGCGAGAAGGTCCAGGCTCATACTATCCTTCAATCGGTGATGTAGTAAAGGGCGCATCTATTGATGTAATCTCGCAAGAGGATGGTTGGCTTAAAGTTTCATGTCCCCAGGGAACAGGTTGGGTGGCTCATAATGCAATTGAAACCTGCACTGAAATGTCGAGTTCAATCCAGGAATTAGCAAATGCAAAGACTGACCTTATCTCCTCTCCTGCTACTGAATCTGCTGGAATAAAAGGTCTTGCTGAGACTTATTGTAAAGAGTATAATAACCGTCCTGTGGATATTAACTATATTGCTGACTACAAAATTGATCCAAAGGCATTTAAGAAGTTCTACAAGAAGACTTATAAGGGCATAAACCTTAAGAAGATTCGTAAGAAAACTCCAATCCCACCTCGCAACTCTGCCAACTATTTCACCAAGAATGAACAGGCTTTTGGACTTGCAGTTGCTTCTGCAATAGCAGGAAACGGGATCTATAAAAATGCAGAGATTACACAGTATTTAAACTTTGTAGGCAATAACATTGTCGCTGCTTCTGATATGCCTGATGTACGCTTTAGGTTCTTCGTTTTAAATACTAATAAACTAGGTGCATGGTCTTGCCCGGGCGGATATATTTTTGTGACAGCCGGACTACTGAAGTTATTAGATAATGAAGCGGAACTTGCTTCTGTACTTGCTCATGAAGTAGCTCATGTATCCCGTAAACACGGAATGTCTCATTATGAGATGGGTGAAGCTAAAGCGAGTGCAGGGGATGCTTTCTCACGCTTAGATACAGAGATGGAAGCTAACTTCGGAACTAATAAGGATGCAGCCAAGACAGAACAAGAGCTGAATGAGGAAACAAAGCAACTCTTCAATACAATCCTTGAAGGTATGTTAGATGAGTTTGAGATAGAAGCTGATTATCTTGGTGCTGTCTATACCGTTAGAGCCGGTTATAGTCCTGAAGGTTTTAAGAGTATGCTTTTGAAGATTCAGGCAAACCTGAACCGTAAATCTAACAATCACTTTAGCAAAGCTAACATCTCAACAAGACGACTTGGTTCTATAGACAAGTCCTTGAAGAAGATTAAGGCACCTCATAACCTTCTCTATCTGCGCGATAGATATGAAGAGATGCGGATAAAACTTTAGATTACAAACTTTTAGAATCATATAACGCCAACCTAACCCGGTTGGCGTTTTTTGATTCCCCAACAACTCAGGAGATGTTATACGTAACTTAACTGTCCTCAATTCGTGAGACGGCAAAGAAGAAGATTTAACCACTGAAAGCACGGAAAGCACGGAAGAAGAGAAGGGTTAAGTTCAAGAA
>JAVCCX010000155.1 GCA_030765245.1 Candidatus Zophobacter franzmannii
TAGATGTGTTGAAGCGTCTCAGGGAGATTCCAAAATGTGCAAAGACGCCAGTATCTGCAACAACCGCTTATGCTATGCTCGGAGATAAAGAAAGGTTCTTAGAGTTTGGTTGCGATTACTATCTTTCTAAGCCTTTTACTAAAGGTAATTTATTTAGTCTGTTAGATCAGGTTATCAACAAAAAAGCTTAATATATTGAAAAAGCTGAATCCTAGGATTCAGCTTTTCTTAAACAATGTTTTCTATCTCTATTTAGTTAAGTTCTAATCTTTTCTCAATCTTTGCTATTAATTTATCTGTATCTACAGGTTTAAACATTACATCTTGAAGACCTAACTGCTTTGAATTAACAATATTGTGATCTGGGTCGTAACCAAAACCAGTCATCATAATAACCGGTAGGTCTGGATTATAATCTACAACTGCAGAAAAGAGCTCAAATCCATTCATATCAGGCATAGCAACATCTGTTATTAAAAGATCAATATCTCCTTTCATAACCCTCATTTTTGCTTCATATGCCATATTACAAATGATGATATCCCAATCAGGTTTCAATCTTGACAGTTCAAAATGTAAGTTCTCTAACAATTCAGCTTCATCATCAACTATAACTATTTTGTATCCCATACCTTCGCCTTATCTCCCACAATTGACTTGTAGGCAGTATAATACTTATCATAAGTTTTTGTAATCACTTCTTGTGGAAGTTCCGGTGCAGGTGCTTTCTTGTTCCAACCTGTAGCAGAGATAAAGTCTCTAATATATTGTTTATCATAACTTAATGGAGTCTTCCCCACTTCATACCCTTCAATATCCCAGAAGCGAGATGAATCAGGAGTAAGCATTTCATCTATAAGTATGACTTCACCTTCTATTGTACCGAATTCAAACTTCGTATCTGCAAGGATGAAGCCTTTCGGTTTAAGAAAATCTGCTCCAAACTTATAAAGTGCTATTGATTTCTCTTTTAACTGCTCAGCGATTAAATGGTCAATCCTATCCAACATTTCGCCATAACTGATATTGATATCATGTCCCTCTTCTGCTTTAGTAGATGGAGTGAATATCGGCATAGGGAATCTCTGAGATTCAAGCATATCTTCTGCAATAATAGTATTATTAACAGTACCTCTGCTTTTGAATTCTGACCAGGCTGAGCCGGTTATATATCCACGAACTATACATTCAAAGGGAACTACTCTTGTTTTTCGAACAAGCATACTTCTATCTTCTAATTCAGCTCTGAACTGATGTAAATCTTCCGGATACTCATCTATACAGTCAGTAATAAAGTGATTAGGAATAATATCTTTAGTTTCTTTAAAGAAGTGGACGGAGATTTGATTAAGAATTTTACCTTTATTAGGGATAATGTTTGGAAAAACAACATCAAAGGCCGAAATTCGGTCAGATGTAACAACAAGTAGCTCATCACCGAGATCATAGAGGTCTCGAACTTTCCCCTGATAGTGTTTCTTAACTATTGGCAACTCATTAATTTTCATGGTCTATCTCCTCAGGTTTATATTTTAATGTAGTTAAAACTTTTCTTATGTTTTCCTGGTAAATGGAAGTAATTATCTCTTTTTTACTGCTTACTAGTTCAAAGAAGACGATCCAGAGTTCGTCAAGGTCTCCTTTATCAAGCGCAAGGAATTCATTCTCTCTGTACTCAGAAGTATCAGTTGCTCTGAATTCTTCTATCTTTCCCTTACCTTCAATTTTCTCAATGAAACCATTTTTAATCGTTATCTTGCTTTCATCGATATCAATAGTAGTATTGATATATCTAGCAGTGTAATAGAATATCATATACTGATAAAACTTAGCTACAACATCTATCTGAGCTTTCATTGACTCTGAGTCTTGAAACTTGATTTCTTTGAACAAATCTTCTCTACGCTTTTCAAGAATTGCTAGAAAGGTGTTTCCTGACCTCAGAAATGTCTCAATCAATAGATTATTACTAAACTGCTTATCATCTTTTATCTGTAAAAGATTTTTAAAAGTCTCAACAAGGTCTGCTACGAAGAATCTATCCCTGAAAGGTCCAATGTAAAAGAGATTACCTTGAGTGTTCTCTTTAATCTGAATCTTCTTATCACCTTCAAAATCTATAGCTAAATAGCAGTAATCCTCATAAGGTTTAACTTGAGGTTGAAGAAGAGGTTCTAACTTCTTTACAAGCTTTTTGTGCCAAATAAGGGCAGTTAGATTGTTAGTAGCTTCTTCCCAATACAGTTTTGTTGCAGTATCCCTAAGAGCTATAAATCGGTCATCTTCTTTCATACTATCTAAATAGAAAGCAATTCTACCCTTGAGGTTGCTTGCTAAAGAAACAAATAAGGGTTGTAACTCGTTTGAAAAGTAGAAAACACCCGGCTTTTCAGGTAATTTATCAATATCCTGTTTGGGGTCTTTAGAAAGCAGTATCTCATTCATGATTTATCCTTAACTCTATATCACTTCTGGATTTACTATTGCCTTAGGCATTTCACCTATTAGTACTTTACAAGCATTATCAATAGCAAGTAAACCCATAACTGTTCGTGTTTTATATGTAGCTGAACCAATATGAGGCAGTAAGACTACATTTTCATTGTTAGTAACTTGGGGTTAATTTCTGGTTCTTGTTCATAAACGTCAAGTCCTGCCCCTGCAATTTTATTATTACTTAAAGCGATCACCAGTTCTTACTCATCTATACATACACCACGAGCGGTATTAACGACAATACAATTTTGTTTCATCAGATTAAATTCGTACTTACCTAAAAGGTGATGAGTTTCCTTTGTATAAGGTACATTCAGACTTATAAAATCTGATTCTTTGAGCAGATAATCAAACTCTACTTGAGAAGCACCCTCAATCTCTTTAGAAGTTCTGTTATAAAAGAGAACATTCATGCCAAATCCGTGAGCTCGCTTCATTACTGCAGAACCAATTCTTCCTGCTCCAATAACACCCAGTGTTGCTCCTCTATCGAAGCTATTAAATCTCAATTCAAACTTTTCCTCAAGGATTAGCATAACATCATCTGTGAGTGCCCTTGTTAAATATAGTTTAGATTTGCTCATATATTATCTACCTGATACTTAAATGATTTTATTCCATAAAAAATTGCTTTCACGATCTTCTTTTGGTGCTTTTTATCAGCTAACTGTTTCTCCTCAGTCTTATTGGATATAAAACCTACTTCTATTAATACGGAGGGCATATACGCACCTTTGAGGACATAGAAACCAGCCTGTTTAACACCCCTATCTTCTGTTCTTGTTGCTGTTATAAGATTTGTTTGAAGTTTGTTAGCTAAATCTGAACTTTCTGCTAACTGCTCCGTCATACTGATATCAGCTAGGAGAAAATCAAGGGAGTCATACTCTTTAATAGCTTCTTCACCACCCTCATACTTGAAAACAACAGAGTTTTCCATCTGCTCCACAGCTCTCGCTTCATCAGTTTTAGCAGTTGAGAGATAATAGACCTCAATGCCGGTAGCTTTTTTATTCTTTGCTGAATTTAGGTGGATAGATATAAACATATCAGCATGCTGTTGATTAGCAAACTTTGTGCGTTTTCTCAAGTGAACATATTCATCTTTACTTCTGGTAAGCAACACTTGGACATCGAGATTATCTTCTAACATCTTCTTTAATTGCTTAACTAAAGTGAGCGTAATATCTTTCTCCTGATTCTTCTTTGAGTAACCAACTGCTCCCGGATCCTTACCGCCATGCCCTGCATCGAGTACAATAGTTCTAATCGCATCGTCATCAGGTATCTCTGCTAAAATAAGATTTCTTTTAGCATCATAGCGAATCTCTTTCTTAAAAATCAAAGGAGCTACAATCTCCAAAAAGGTAGTTGGAAGATAGTAATGACCATCAACACATTTGAGATTGTATATGTAACTGTAATAATCTGTTCTAAAATTTACATAAGAGGATTCAAGCATGAAGTAGAGATGCTTTTTATACAATGACAATCTGAGTTTATCATCGTTTAATTCTTCGCGATAAGAACCCCCGAAGATATTTGTTAGTTCTCTAAGCTTGAAGTAATCAATATCATCAATCTTACTCACTTGAAGCATCAGCTTATCTGGTGAGCCCTTAAACTTCACTGTAATATCAGCCCTAAGGCTAATAAGTATAAACATTAATAACAGTAGGATAATTGCTTTCTTCATTGTCTCACATCACTTTCAGTAAACTTTGGTGTCCAATTCGCATTACTTCCACACTCCTGTACAAAGGCATTTTCAAAGCCGAGTTCAGTAGTAAGGTTAGAAAGTCTCTCATACAACGCACTCTCAACTTCAGTATCTAATATCTCCATGTTTGTCGCCTTATGTGTAGGGTAATATTGCCCCATTAGACTAATATAGAGTTTATTCCCGAATGCATCATAAAGCTGATACAATGACTTACTGACACCTGAAACATCCTTGGGAAGCACAAGTAATCTTACCAGTAAACCACTCTCCGCAATCCCATCTGTATGTTTAATGTGACCTACTTGTCTGAACATCTCTTTTAATGCATCTAAGGCAAATTGAGGATAATTGGATACAATTGAGTACTTCTTCCCATAAATGGCAGAACTGTACTTGAAATCAGGGAGATAGATATCGACTAACCCTTCAAGTGTCTTCAGGGTTTCAACTTTCTCATAACCATTTGAATTCCATACTATTGGTAAGTCTAAACCTTTGCTTTTTGCAACAATAATAGCTTCTCTAATCTGAGGAGTATATTGGGTAGGCGAGACTAAATTGATATTATGGACTCCATTATCAGCTAACTCAAACATAATCTCAACTAACTTATCGATTGTAATCTCAGAACCATTACCAAATTGACTAATGGAATAGTTTTGGCAGAATACACAGGCTAAGTTGCAATTAGAGAAGAAGATTGTTCCACTCCCTCTCGAACCGCTGATAATAGGTTCTTCACCGAAGTGTTTCTGGTGTAGGTTATACTTAATGTTCGCTGTACTGTGACAAAACCCCGTTGCGCTGTATCTATCTACTCCACAATCATGTGGGCAAATCTTGCATCCCTTAAGCTCGGGGAATACTTTGTCAATCATTCAGGCTAAAACTCTCCGGTAATAAGTTTTTTATAGTTGTGAATTTAATATCTTTCTTAGAAGCGTAGACAATCTCAACATCTCTTCCAAATTCATGGATTACCTGTCGGCAAGCTCCACAAGGTGGAAACAGCATATCATTTTCTACATACACAGCAAGTTTAGCTATCACCCTTTCACCTGCTGAAACCATCTTAAAGATAGCTGTTCTTTCAGCACAATTGCTCAAGGAATAGGAGCTGTTCTCAACATTACAACCTGTGAATAAGGTTCCTTTGTCAGTGAGGATTGCAGCCCCGACTTTAAAGCCTGAATAGGGTGCGTAGGCTTTGTGAGAAGCTTCTTTCGCTTTTTCAAGTAAATCGAGTAGTTCTTTATTCTTTTCCATAATTATTTAAGTAGTGCCAGGATAATGCCACCTGCAACAACTGAGCCAATCTGCCCTGCAACATTAGCGCTAACAGCAGGCATTAAGAGGAAGTTGAAAGGATCTTCCTTCTGCCCCATCTTATGAATTACTCTTGCGGACATTGGGAAAGCTGAGATTCCGCAAGCTCCAATCATAGGATTTATTTTCTTCTTAAGGAAGATATTCAAGAATTTCGCAAACATCACTCCACCTGCCGTATCAAAGATAAAGGCAACAAGCCCGAGACACATTATAAGTAGTGTTTTATATTGAAGGAAACCTATTCCTGTCATCTTAGAGGCAATCGTGATTCCCAGCAGGATTGTAACAAGATTTCCAAGTTCTTTCTGTGCTGTTTGTGAAAGTGATTCCAATACTCCACACTCTCTTATCAAGTTTCCAAACATAAGGAAACCAATTAAGGCTGCTGATTCAGGTGCAATAAGTCCTGCTAACAAGGTTATCATAATTGGGAATATTATCTTAACAGAGCGAGGTGTCTGACCCGAATTATACTGCATCTTTATCTTTCGTTCTTTCGATGTTGTAAGTAATCTTACTACAGGTGGCTGAATAATTGGCACAAGAGCCATATATGAGTAGGCAGCCACTGAGATTGGACCTAACAGGTCTTTTGCAAATTTAGTAGCAACATAGATAGATGTAGGACCATCTGCGGCTCCGATAATGCCTATTGAGGCTGCTTCTTTGATCGGGTAGCCAAGTAAGGCTGCAATAGATATTGTAAAGAAAATACCAAACTGCGCAGCAGCACCAAATAGGAGCATAAACGGATTTGTAAGTAGAGGAGTAAAGTCAATCATTGCCCCAATAGCAATGAAGATAAGCAGTGGGAATAGCTCGGTCGCAATCCCGAAATCAAACAGTACTGTCAAAGCTCCATGCGGACTTACAACTCCAACCAGCTCTGCCATTGGTAGATTGGTTAAGATTGTCCCAAAGCCTATTGGCAATAGTAAAGTTGGTTCATACTCTTTCTTGATTGCAAGGTAAATTAACCCCATTCCAATCAATATCATAATCGCACTTTTTATATCAACAGCCATTACGCCACGAAATAATTCCTGCATATAAACTCCAATTTTAATGTAGTGTTCTTACTTTCTACAAAACACTATATTAATCAACATATTTTTTGTACTCTTCAAAGATCACTACCGGAAGTCTCGCCGGAACTCCATTCTTTACATAAACTGCGTTGAGTTTTACCATAGTGCAAAGTTCATCTTTACTATTGTAAATCTCCTGCTCCCATGCACCTTTCAACTTCCCGGTCTTGCGTACATAACTTACAACTTTAACTGTGTCGCCAAGTTCCAAGGACTTCTTATAATCAATCTCAAAACGAAGGATAAATATTCCAATATTTCTCTCTGCTAAATCTGCTACAGAATAAGCTGTTTCGTCTAATGCTTCACTTCGAGCCTCTTCGAGAAGCTTAAGATAATTAGCATTATTAAGATGACCATAAATGTCGCAATCAAATCCATAAATCTTCCGGTGGTATACAAATGACATAACTTCCTCCACAATATTTTCTTTTAGTGTTTCATAGCTAAAATACATTAAATTGTCAAGGAGAGTTCTTTCTATCAATGGGACAGTACCAGATTGGGTAATGATGCAAAAGAAAGTCCCTTCCAGATGATGAATCTAAAAGGGACTCTAAAGCTATAAACTGCAGTAATCAGATTGACCGTTACCGTTAAACTCTTTCTAATAGTCATGAAAGCTTGCAGTTACTTGATAGAAAGCATTACTTTGCCCATTCAGAGGGACGGTATAATGAGTATTAGGGGTATAATCATAAATATTACCGTTACGATAGACAATATAACCATCCAAATTATTAGAATCACTTGGAGAACTCCAATTCAAAACAACATTTGAGCCTGAGATTGTAATAGTAAGATTTCGTGGTATTCCCCAATTGTGCAAATA
>JAVCCX010000247.1 GCA_030765245.1 Candidatus Zophobacter franzmannii
ACCTTGCGGATGGTTTTATCCTCCGCAATGGTTAGATTCCCCTTGCATTCTTCACCATTTCGGAGGTCTCGCTTTGCTCCACCATCCGCAAGGTAAAGGTTAATCATTTCCATAAATACGATGAAGCTAAAGCATCATTTCCCAGAGTGCAAGCCAATAAATGCGAGAGGAAGAAACCACCCCGTCACTCCGTGCCCCCCCTCCGAAGGATGGGAATTTAAGATGATGACACAAACTGTGTTTGCAAAAGCAAGAGAAGGCAACACTGGATAGGGGTAGGGGAGCGATTGTTGCAATTGTCAATGGCATTCCAAACTGGTACAGTTTGGCAGTTGAAACTGGTACGCTTTTCATTTGCGAAGATGTTTTAATCTGAAGCTATCACCCAACATCGTAATTGGTTGAGAGTGATGTAATAACCTATCGAGGATAGCGGTTGCTATGACATTATCATTGAAAGTTACACCCCATTCATTAAAAAGCCTGTTTGAGGTAATGATGATTGACCTGTATTCGTAAAGATGGTTTACTAATCTGAAGAAGAGGTTAGCAGCTTTCGCCTGCATAGGCAAATATCCCATCTCATCTATCACGACTAAATCATTCTTCCCGATGTTTCCTAAGAGTTTATCCAGATTCGAGTCTGCTTCAGCGAGTAGAAGTTCTTCAATCAGTTTATTGAGATGATAAAAAGTAACTTTATAACCTGCTTTCACAGCCTCATAACTTAGTGCCGATGCCACATAAGTCTTGCCTACTCCCGGAGGTCCCATCAAGATAATATTCTCTCTCTGTTCTAGCCAGACAAAGGAAAGCCATTCATTTACCTGCTTCTTTGTTATGACTTGCTGGTATGAGTAGTCAAATTCATCAAACGTCTTTGTTGATGGTAAATGAGCTTGCTTAAGTCTGCGGATAATATTTGTCTGGTCTCTACCTGAGTTCTCTTTCTCGAACAGGTAATGAACGAACTCAAGATAAGACATTTGTTGCTTATCTGCCTGTAGAATAGCACTTTCAAGGGTATTGAGAATATGGGTACACCGAGCTCGTTTAAGATAACTTTTAGTTCTTTCAATCATGATTCAACACCTTCATGTAATCCTCTAAGGAGCGTTGAATAACGGAACCGGCATTATTGGGAACAGGTTCATCAAGACTGATATTAGCAAGACGCCTGGTACGCTCGACAGTGTTTAATATCTTTTCAACTGAGGTTGCTTTGACATGTCCTAAGCTATTAATATCAACTAATGCTTCCTGCCAAATTTCCTGCTCATATTTGTTAAAGAACTTGCGTAAAGCTCTTAACTGATCTCTTGCTTCTTTGGGATTTTCTTTTACAATTCGTTGTACCAGATTAGCCCCACCGACATAAGTACTAAGCAATTCTGTAACCTCAATATTTAAATCAGCTAGGACGACCTCATAATCACGATAGTGGTTATTGTTCTTGATAATTTCTCCCTTCCTGAGACCCAGTTTGTGAGTACAGATAAATTCACATGTTATAGGGTCTGTAACTATGAGCATTCCGCTCTCTTCATCAACAACAACCTGCCTCTCTTGATAGATAAGCGGGACAGAATATCTATTACCGCAAAATGAAATTAAACCTGTTTTGTCGGCTTTTCTACACGCTGGTTTTACCAGAGAGGCAGGGATAGGTTTAAGCAATGCTTTCTCTTCATTCCATACTTCGACAGGGATCTTTTGAGTTGTTGCATGCACTCGACTATTAAAGTGAGCAAGCCATTGGTAACCCTTTGCTTGAATGTCCTGTAGATCCTCAAAAGTACGACCGTAAAGAAAGCCTTCTTTTACTTCTCTGACTGTTCGCTCTACTTTACCTTTACTCTGGGGATCATATCCTTCGCAAACACTTGGGAGGAAGCCTGTTTTCAGGGAAAATTGATGAAACTCTTCGTTCAGGATTACCTCTCTGTACTTTTCCTGAATAACCACAAGCTTGGTCTGATCATATACACACTCTTGAGGTATGCCTTCGAAGTAGATAAAAGCCTGCCGGTGTGCTTCAATAAAATCAGCTGTCTTATAATGCCGGAATTGAAAATGAACAAACAATTGGCGAGAATAGGAAAGGACAAAAGAGACAAAGTATACCTTCACACGGCGATTTGAAGAAAAATCAACCTTCATTTCACCGGGATCAACCTGAATCTGTTTGCCGGAATCGGTTTCAATTATACCAAAACACCTGCGTGATTCAGTGGGGAGATGTTCCCGTAGGGCTCGAACATAGGTTCTGAAAGCTCGTTCTTTTGATTTAATCTCGGGATATTTTTTAATAACCTCAAGAAAAAGCCGACTTGACCGTAGCTTGGGCTTTAAGGATAGACGGTTAACAAGATAATCTTTTGCAACATCGAAACTACTCTTGCCAACTCGTTGGCAAGAGTGGTGTTCACCCTCATCAAGAGGTAGATTGCAATATACATTTACTGTTGTTTTAGAGATGTCTAATAAATCAGCTATCTCTCGCTGGCTCTTGCCTGATGCTTGTAAAGAAAGAATACTATGATACATCATTACTCCAATCATGTTTGCTCCATTTGTTGTGGAGCTTATTATCAAAAAACAGTTACTTTTGGCTTGTACCAATTTCAACTGCCATGTTGTACCAATTTCAACTTCCATTAACATTGGATAGCTCTTCGAGCTATAAGCAAGTGGGGGCACTCGCTTTACAATTCTGTACAGCGACTCCCCTGAGTTGCTGGCAATTCGCAGAATTGCTCTTCTTTTCTTTGCATTATCGACTTGTGTTTTGGATAGCTCTTCGAGCTATAAGC
>JAVCCX010000351.1 GCA_030765245.1 Candidatus Zophobacter franzmannii
AACAACTCTCCTGAGTTATTGTGTCCATTTTCACCATTGCGGAGGTCTTGGAACCATCCGCAAGGTAAAGATACAACCTGATGTTTTGGGAAGATGCAAGCTGAGCTTGCACAGCAACTCAAAGAGTCGCAGTACGTAATGCGAGCGTCCACGCTTGCTTGCAGCTCTCAGAGCTGTCCAATTGGTAACGCAAGCCTGCAGTTTGAAAGAGAAAGAGGTGCAAGCGTTGCTTGCAAAGCAAGTGAGGGCACTCGCTTTACGATGTTGTTGCAAAGCAACTCAAAGAGTCGCAGTACGTAAGCAACTAAGAGACCACCCCACCGTTTACAACGGCACCCCTTCAAAGATGGGAATTAAGAACGCTCTCAGGATGACAGCTGAAAGAGTTTATCTACTATCTGTGAGACTGCCCAGTTTGAGGGTCTATAATAGACTAATGAAAATATGATTTGACAAGAAATTAGCAGACACAAATTTGGTATAAAATTCAAGATAAAAGTGGGGTGAGAAGATTGCCAACAGTAAGAGCCAGAGACAATGAGTCTTTCGATATACTGCTGAAACGTTTCAAGAAGAAATGCGAACGCGCTGCTATACTTTCTGATATTAAGAAACATCAGGCCTATGAGAAGCCAAGCGTAGTAAGAAAACGTGAACGTAATGTAGCCCGTCGTAAGATCATCAAAGCTATGCGTAAAGCCAGCAGGTACAATTAAATGATTAATCGGTTTTCCGATGAAATCAAACAGGCAATGCGGAACAAGGACAAGAAGAGATTGTTAGTCCTGCGTTCCCTAAAGTCAGCCCTCATGAATCTGAAAGTTGAGTTGATGCAAGAGCCGAGTGATGAACAATCTTTGGATGTGATTTTTAAAGCAGTCAAATCCAGAGAACAGGCGATCGAACTTTATGAGAAAGCCGAACGCATGGAACTTGCAGATATTGAGAAGGCAGAGATTCTGATTATTCAAGAATTTCTACCTCAGATGCTTACAGAAGATGAACTTAAAGCTGAAGTTGACCAAGCTTGTGTAGAACTTGATGCTAATTCCATGAAAGACATGGGCAAGGTTATGAAACATCTTAAAGAGAAGTTCGGTAGTCGAGCCGATGGGAAAGCCTTGAGCAACTTTGTTCGCGCAAAACTTGCCAACTAAAGTTAACTATATGATATTGGGGGGAAGCGATTCCCCCCTTTTTTATTGGAGCGAACTATGAGAATATTAGACCTAATCCTTTTAGGTATCCTTATCATAATCACATTCTACGGCTGGAAAAAGGGTATTGTAGCATCCTTACTTTCCTTAGCCGGTATTATTATCTCCTTCGTACTGGCAGGCTTGTATGCCCCTATGTTCCAGAATGCCTTAGTGAATAACTTCGGACTGGGAAGTGGGATGTCGATGTTCCTCGCTTATCTGCTCGTGATTATCATTATCCTTTTGATTATTCAGATAATCCGACTTCTACTCGAAGGAATACTGAAACTGCTACACCTTACAATCGTGAACAGAATCCTCGGGGCTATGTTTGCCTTTATTAATGGCGTACTCCTCTTTGTCGTACTTTTGACATTGATTGAGATTACTCCTGCACAAAAAAAGTTTGTGAAATCGACTGAAGGCTCTGTCTTTATCACAAGTGTAAGAGAAGTCAAAAATGAGCTGATGACTCTCCTGAATAAACAGGACATTAAGTTTATTCAAAAGACGAAGAAGAAAGGGAAAGCTATATAGATGGATTATATTGGGCAGTTAGAGTATGATAAGATTAGGCTACTGGTAGCTGAAGAGTGCCACTCCCAACCCGGGAGATTGATTGCCCATGCCCTGAGACCACAGCGTGATATTGTAACAATTCAGTATCGACTTGATCGATGTAGTGAAACAATGGAACTACTTGGTTTCGGACACTCTTATAGTTTTGAAAACCTTACTGACCTGACAGAGATATTTGTGGAACCATTCCACGGTGTCTTAGGTTATGACGAGTTTCAACAGGTCTGCTCGAATGTGATTGCCGGAAACAGCCTGAAGTCGCATGAAAAAGAGCTTGAACCGTATAAGCTCACATCAGTCAAAATTAAAAACCTGATAGGTCTCCCCCACTTGGAAGAGAGATATATTCGGACTTTTGGACCTGAGGGTGAAGTATTAGATAGTGCATCCTCAAACCTTCGTTCCCTAAGGAAGAATAAACAGAAGACCCGCGATACTATAATGAAGATTCTTAATAAGAAACTTCAAGATTCAGCTTCGGAGAAGTTTATTCAAGAGAAGATAATCACTCAAAGGGATGATAGGTATGTAATCCCGGTGAAAGAGAGTGCTGCTCCCTTTGTGAAAGGAATTGTGCAGGGTCGCTCTTCAAGTAAATCCTCAATCTACCTTGAACCTGAAGAGGTTGTGCAGAGTAATAATACTCTCCGCTTGATAACTGAGCAGGAGAAGCAGGAGATCTTCAAGATAATGCAGGAGTTTACTGCTGAAATACTTGAAGTAAAAGATACTATTATCGCTAATACTGAGATACTTGCTGAATTTGATTACTACTTCGCTGTTTGTCACTATTCAAAAGCATCCAAGGCAAAGGTTCCGAAGATTGCAGAAGATCCTATTTTAGAACTGAAAGAGGCAAGACATCCCCTTCTTATCCATAAGTTTGGTGATTATAAAAAGGTTATTCCCTTTGACTTAGAGTTAGGTCAGGAACATGGTATTGTTGTGTTATCAGGTCCTAATACCGGTGGTAAAACAGTAACGATGAAAGCTGTTGGACTACTTACAATGATGGCTCTCTCCGGTCTGCCTATTCCGGCTGATAAAGAGAGTGTTATTGGTGTATTCACAGGCTTTTACACTGACATTGGTGACGGACAATCCTTAGAGAACTCCCTTAGTACTTTCTCATCTCATATAGAGAATATTAAATTTATGCTCAAGCATGCTAAATCACGCTCACTTGTCCTGATAGATGAGATCGGTGCTGCCACTGATCCTGAACAGGGCTCTGCCATTGCTCAGGCTGTCTTGGAAGCACTTGCTCGTAAGCATGTGAAAGGGATAATTACTACTCATTATACATCTCTGAAGGTCTTTGCCGAACAGGATAATGATTGCTTAAACGCATCGATGCAATTTGACCCTGATAAGCATATTCCAACCTATAACTTTGTTCCGGGACTTCCGGGTGATAGCTTTGCTATTGAAGTTGCAGAGAACCTGGGAATGAGACCTGAGTTAATAGCCCGAGCAAAGAAATTAGCAGGGACACAGAATATAGAGTTTACTCAGATCCTCCAGAAACTCGAGGAACAGAAGAAGCTTTATTCCAGACAGACTTATGAATTTGAATTGAAGACAAAGCTCTTTGAGAAGAAGATTGAGGAGTTAAACTCCAATATCGAAGCTTCAGAGATTGAGAAAAAAGAGATTAGAAAGAAATCACTCAAAGAAGCGCGTGAATATCTGATTACAATGCAGAATGAACTGAATAACGATTTGGACGAGATGCGTAAGATGGATAAGAAAGAGCGCAAGACAAAGAGTGAAGCAACCATGCAGAATGTTCTTAAACTTCAAAGAGATATTAAAGATGAATTTGAGGAACTTGACCCACTTGGAAGAGTGAAGATAAAGAAACCAAAGATTGGTCAAAGAATTTGGCTTGGGAATTTCGAGACTGAAGCAGTAGTTACTGCTGTTCAAAATAAAAAAGTGTTTGTTGATATGGATGGAATTGCTTTTACTACAGATACGAGTAATATATATACTGTAACCAGAAAACAAATTACCCCTGAGAATGAAGTTATTGTTAGGAAGCCAAGTTTAGACGGGAAGAGCATAACAACAGAGCTGAAACTACTAGGTTTTACCTTCGCAGATGCTCAACCCGTAATTGATGAGTTTATCGATAATGCCTTGTTAGGGGGATTGCACAAATTGAGAATAGTGCATGGTAAAGGGACGGGAGTCTTGAGAAACAAAGTTAGGTACCATTTAAAGAGATTGAAGCAGGTTGAATCAATTCACACTCCCCCATCTGATGCGGGTGGTGATGGTGTTACA
>JAVCCX010000416.1 GCA_030765245.1 Candidatus Zophobacter franzmannii
CATGGGATCAGCTCTGGGGTGCAGTCTTTGCTGTATTCGGTAGCTGGGACACAGATAGAGCTATCTATTATCGTAATATGAACTCAATCCCCGGGGAATGGGGAACTGCGGTGAATGTACAGGCTATGGTTTATGGTAACATGGGTAGCAACTCTGCAACCGGTGTTGCTTTTACTCGCGATGCAGGTACTGGTGAGAACATATTCAATGGTGAATACCTCATCGATGCACAAGGCGAAGATGTTGTTGCAGGGATCAGAACTCCACAAGAGATTACTCTTGAAGGTTCACAGCGCTGGTCAAAACTTGCCGGTGTTACTGAAGAAGATAGAAAGGCTAATTTCCCTTCACTTGAAGAAGCTATGCCTGTTGTTTATAAAGAACTTTTTACAATTCAAGATAACCTTGAAAAGCATTATAAAGATATGCAGGACCTTGAGTTTACTGTCCAAGATGGTAAACTGTGGATTCTCCAAACCAGAAATGGTAAGAGAACAGGTGGAGCAATGGTTAGAATGGCTATTGAAATGCTCGAAGAGAAATTCATCGATTCAAAGACTGCTCTTTTAAGAGTTGAACCTGCTAAGCTTGATGAATTACTACATCCTGTATTTGAAAAAGAGGCTATTGCTAATGCTAATGAGATTGCAAAGGGACTTCCGGCATCTCCCGGTGCAGCTACCGGTAAAATCATCTTCTTCTCAGATGAAGCTGAAACTCTTGTAAAAAAGAATGCCGATGAAAAGCTTATTCTTGTTAGAATCGAAACTTCTCCTGAAGACCTTGCCGGAATGAACACTGCACAGGGTATCCTCACTGCTCGTGGTGGTATGACTTCTCATGCTGCTGTTGTTGCTCGTGGTATGGGTAAATGCTGTGTGTCTGGTGTTGCAACTATCGATATTAATTATAAAGCCAGAACTATGACAGTTGATGGCGTTGTATATAAAGAAGGTGACTGGATTTCACTCAACGGCTCAACCGGTAAAGTGTATGAAGGTAAAGTTGCTACAATCAATCCTAAGATTTCAGGAAACTTTAGCAAGCTCATGGACCTCACAAACGAATTCACAAAAATGTATGTTCGTACAAATGCTGACAGTCCTCATGATGCTGAAGTTGCTCGCAATTTCGGTGCTCAGGGTATTGGCCTTTGTCGTACAGAGCACATGTTCTTTGATGGTGAAAGAATTAAAGCTATGCGTGAAATGATTCTCGCAGACGATATAGAAGGTCGTGAGAAAGCACTTGTAAAAATCCTTCCATACCAAAGAAGTGATTTTGAAGGTATCTTCAAAGCTATGACCGGATTTGGTGTAACAGTTCGTCTCCTTGATCCACCTTTACATGAGTTCGTTCCTCATAATGAAAAGAGTCAAAAGATTATGGCTGATGAAATGGGTATCTCTTTAGCTGATGTACAGAAGAAAGTTGAAGATTTAACTGAATCTAATCCAATGCTCGGACATCGTGGTTGCCGTCTTGGTAACACATATCCTGAGATCACAAAGATGCAGGTTAGAGCTATCCTCGAAGCTGCTCTTAATGTTAAAGCTCAAGGCTTTGATCCAAGACCTGAAATCATGGTACCACTCGTAGGTGTTTACCAAGAGCTTAAAATGCAGTCTGAACTCATCAAAGAAACTGCTGAGGCAGTATTTGCTGAAAGAGGTGAAAGAATTGACTACATGATTGGTACTATGATAGAGATTCCTCGTGCTGCTCTTACAGCGGATGAAGTAGCTAAATATGCAGAGTTCTTCTCATTCGGTACTAATGATCTTACACAGATGACCTACGGTTATTCTCGTGCCGATTATGGCACTTTCAAAGATGTTTACTTAGATGCTAAGATCCTTGAAGCTGATCCGTTTGAAAGATTAGATCAGTCAGGTGTTGGCCAGCTTGTTGAAATGGCTACATTGAAAGGTAGAAAGACTAAACCAGGTCTTAAAGTTGGTATCTGTGGTGAGCATGGTGGTGAGCCTAACTCAGTAGAATTCTGTCACCGTACAGGACTCAACTATGTTTCTTGCTCCCCTTATCGTGTTCCAATCGCACGCCTTGCTGCCGCTCAAGCTGCTGCAAAAGAATTATAAATGCTTATAGAATAGAATAGATGAACGGCTCCGGGAACGGAGCCGTTTTTGTATAACCAACTTTTAATAGCTCACCCAATTCCCGACATAACAGTCTTGTATCACAAGGGCAAAATTTATTTAAAACAATAATTGCCGATTTCGGGACAAAAGATATATTATAAAATAAAGGTGCAACAATGCGAAAATTAATAACATTACTACTGTTACTCGGGATATTTGTTGTGGGTAATGCTCAAGAGTGGGAAACTGATTTCAATAAGGCTAAAAAGATTGCTGCAAAGAAAGGTCTGAATATCTTGTTAGTTTTTTCAGGGTCAGACTGGTGTGCTCCTTGCATTAAGTTAGAGAAGAATATTTGGGAATCAGAAGCATTCAAGAAATATGCTCAAGAGAATTTGGTACTGTTAAAAGCAGACTTCCCCAAAAAAAGAGGTCACAAATTACCGAAAGAGCAACAAGAAAAGAATGATACGCTTTTTGAGAAGTATAACACTATCGGGGCTGTTCCGTTTGTTGTAATATTGGATAAAACTGGGAAAGTACTTGGGACTAATGGCTACAAGGATATTTCACCTGCAGAATATATTAATGAAATAAAATCTAGTATTCCACAAAAGAAACGGTCTATTGAAGTATTTCATCGCAAACTAAAATTAATGGGTACTAGATTTGATATCAATGTATCAGCAAAGACAGCTAAAGATGCTGATGTTTATATTGATATGGCAGTTGATGAGATTTCAAGAATCGAAAAACTGATATCCTCCTGGGACAAAACATCTCAAACTTCTGCAATCAATAACAACTCTGGGATTAAACCTGTAGTAGTAGATTCAGAACTCTTTGACTTAATAAAACGCTCCATTGCAATCTCAGAACTAACAGATGGAGCTTTTGATATTAGCTATGCATCTATGGACAAGATTTGGAAGTTCGACGGGAGTATGAAAGAGTTTCCCTTAGAGGATAAGATTAAAGCGTCAGTTGCAAAAGTTGGCTTTGAGAACATAATCCTGGATGAAAAGAAGCATACGGTATTCTTAAAACTGAAAGGTATGAAAATAGGTTTCGGTGGAATTGGTAAGGGTTATGCAGCTGACAAAGCAAAAGAGCTTCTAATCTCTAAAGGTGTAGATGCAGGAATTATTAATGCCTCGGGGGATATGAATACCTGGGGGAAACAACCAAATGGAGATGATTGGACAGTTGCTATAACAAATCCAATGAACAAGAATAAAGAATTTGCAACATTACCTATTACAAATGGAGCGGTGGTTACTTCCGGAGATTATGAGAAATTTGTCATGTTCAACGGTAAGCGGTATTCCCATATTATCAATCCCAAAACAGGATATCCTGCAAGTGGGGTTATCAGTGTAACTGTATTTGCTAAGCAAGCAGAACTTGCTGATGCTCTCGCTACATCAATCTTTGTGATGGGAGTCGATGTGGGGTTAGACAGAATAAACCAATTACCTAATATCGAATGCATCATAATTGATGAAAATGGGGATATCCATAATTCTGACAACATAAGGATAAATGATAAATGAAAACCAGAATAATTCTCTTACTGTTACTATCCATCCTGTTATCTTCATGTGCAACCGTTAAAGGATACCAAAAAGTAAATCTAAATGACCCTGACATGAAACTGTCTGACAGAAAGTCAAAGAAATTTGAAACGACCTTCCAGGTATACAGAGAAGGAGCATCAGGAGCAAATGGTGGAAAATCAGGTGGTGGTTGTGGTTGTAACTAAGAAAATACTACTAATAACTATCCTGACCCTTACAGCGATGTTAGCATTTGCACAAGATGGCAATTCATCAGTCTATAAAAAACGAGTTTTAGAGACCGTAGAGATAGATATTCTAACCAGCTATTATGCTCAGGACGGGGATAATGCTGCCGTAACCGGAGGAATAGGGACAGAAGAGTTAGATGATTTTGCTACAAATATCAATATCTCTATTCCTTTAAATGCAGATGATATTCTAACTATAGATGCAACAATCTCTGCTTATACTTCCGCATCTTCAAGTAACCTCAATCCATTCTCAGGAGCTTCAGCAGGTGGAGATGATGATGACGACGATGACGACGACGACGATGATGATAAACTACGCAGAGTAATCGGAACTCCTTGGGCTGCTTCATCAGGAGCGTCCAAACATGATACTTGGAGTAGTGGGAATATTGGTTATAGCCACTCTACAGATGATAGAAACAACATTTGGAGTGCTAATGTCAATTTTGCAACTGAATATGATTATACTTCGTTTGGATTTGGTGGTAGTTTTGCAAGGTTATTTAATCAACAAAATACTGAAGTTGGCGTAACAGCAAACATCTTCCTGGATACTTGGCATCCCAAATACCCTACTGAAATTATCCACTATAACCAAAATGATGGTGATTTGTCTATCGGATTTTTCGAGGATGTAGATATTCGGGGTAGCTCAGGAGAAGTTGTAGATCTTTGGCAACCGATATCCGATACTCTCATTGAAGACAAGGGTAGAAACACATATTCAGGAACACTAAGTTTTTCTCAGATACTCGGACAAAATTCTCAAATATCCTTGTTTTCTGATATTGTGGTGCAAAAAGGGTGGCTGGCAAATCCGATGCAAAGAGTATATTTTGCTGACATAGATGACTACTTTATTGGTAATGCTGATGATATTCCTAACTACACTTTACCTTCTAACAAAGAGGTATTTCAACTGGCTGATGATATAGAACGCTTACCTGACAACAGATGGAAAACACCCATTGGAATGCGACTCAATTACTATATAAATGATATTTTTGTGTTAAGAAATTATTATAGATACTACTTTGATGATTGGGGAGTGACCGCTCATACAGCGGACATTGAAGTCCCAATAAAAATTAGTAATAG
>JAVCCX010000078.1 GCA_030765245.1 Candidatus Zophobacter franzmannii
ACATGGATCCATGGGGTGGTGAACAAATTCACTTCACAGAATCAACAGAGGGTAATGTAAGTGTTTGGGAATGGGACTTTGAGTCTGATGGGACAATTGACCAATTTGTCCAAAATCCTTCCCATACATATAACATCAGTGGTGACTATTTTGTTACTCTCACTGTCAGAGCTGAGGATGGAGGTACAATATATTCTTATACACCACAAACACCTATAGTAGTAAATGGTACAGGAGTACCCGGGGGTGACATCATTGATGAAACCTGGAATCCGGCATCATCTCCTTACAATGTGTTTGGGCAGGTATCTGTTCCGGCTAATGGTCGATTACAGATAAGACCGGATGTTGTAGTGAATGTCTTCACAGATTCTATGTTTGTAATTGAGGGACACTTCTCAGCATCAGGAGCTCAGTTTACTACAGAATTGGCGAGAAACTGGGGTGGTTTTGAATTCCTGGATTGTTCTGATACGACATTCGTCGTTGGTTGTGAAATTCTTAATGCGGAACAACCTTTCGTGATTAGAGGAGGAAATCCTAGTTTACAAGGATTACAGATAATTGCTACTCCGGGTAGAACATTATCTTCAAATACTGGTATTGTTATTGAAGGTGACTCGGCTCCATCAATTACAGACCTTAATATTATTGGATATGCACAGGGTATAGAGGTTGCTACGAATACCGGATATACTCCGATCTTGCATAATATTTCGCTCAACTACACAACTTCACTTCGTCCTGACAACAGTATTGGGATGCTTATTACAGGTTCTGCAGATGTAGATAGTCTGATTGTTGAAGATTATCCTACCGGTATAGAATTAGGTGAATCGGTAGAGACTCCAACTCTTACAAATGTTCGAATAAGAAATAGTGAAAACTCAACTCGAACACTTAGTGAAGGATTGGTGCTTAGCGGTTCCTCATCTCCTGTGATTAACGAACTTATTATCGAAGATTATTCTACTGCTATTACAATGAGTAATGAATCTGGTACTGCATCCACGCCGACCTTAACCAATGTTAGAGTTCGCAACAGCGAGAACAGTGTCAGAACGGATACATACGGTATCCTTGTCTCAGGTAATGTGGAGAGTGATCTTGTGGATGTGGAAACAACTGATTTTGCCACCGGGATAAGCTTTGAACAACTCGGAGCTACTGAAACTACCCCAACTCTTACTAATGTTCGTGTTAGGAATAGTGAAAATAGCGTAAGAACAGAGGACACAGGTATTGTCTTCAATGGGGCAGTATCAGCACAATTAGATGATGTTGAGATTGAAAATTGTGTTAATAGTCTTAGTTTCATTAACAATGTTAGAACAACATCAACACCGACATTAACTAATGTTAGGGTGAGAAATAGTGAGAATAGTACAAGAACTGACTCAAAAGGTATCTTCATGACCGGCTCTATTGCTCCAACATTCAATGATTTGGATATAGAGAATATGGGGGTTGGTATAGAGATCTTTGAAATGGAATCAGGTGCATCGACTCCAACTCTTACCAATGTTAGAGTAAGAAACAGTGAGAACAGTACTCGCATTGTTGAGACAGGAATTCTAATTAGTCAAAGTAGTGATGTGGATATTACTGATGTAGAGATTTTGGATTATCCACAGGGGATTGAATTGCTGAATGATAGTACAAATACACTTAGTACTCCTACCCTCACGAATGTCAGAGTTAGGAACAGTGAGAATAGTACTCGAATGCAACCACTTCGCATACTCGATGACACTGTATTTGCCTTGAAGGTTACAGGTAAGATAGCACTTGAATTGGATGACTTTGAAGCTGAGAATACCGGTAACGGATTAGTCTATGAACTACAAGGTGATATCGGCAACCAAACTCCAACCCTAACTAATGTTCGGATTAGGAATAGTGAAAACAGTACCCGTCCGAACTCATATGGTATCTATTTAAAGAACTTACCTGTTGTATATTGCGATAGCGATACACTATCAGGTATCGACTTTGGATTTGTCTTTGAAAACTTCGGTAATGATAGAGCAACTCCAACCCTTACCAATGTTCGTATCCGCAACAGTGAAAACTCAGTCCGGATGAGTGGAATTGGTATTGATTTAAGTAACAATGTTAATGCATTGATTCGTGGTTGTGAGATAGAAGGATTCAGCACAGGTATCAGAGTTTCTGGAACTAATGATTCAGAGATAATCGATAATACACTTATAAACAATGCCATAGGTATGGACTTTAGTTCAACACTTACAAGCATAAGAAGAAACACTATCGTTGCAACATCTCAGATGGCAATTCAGATGGTAACAGCTTTGAAAGTGGCAAATAATGCTCAGTTATCAGTCAGTAAATTCACAATCGATAATTACGCTCGAGCAGTTGATGCAACTAATGGTTCAGTAGAACTGAAGAGTAGCATTATCTGGGTTGACAGCCCTATAGCTCAACCATTCTTGACTGTGAACGCAGTTGTTACTGCGAGATATTGTAACACCTTTACTGATGTACCTGTTGCAGGAGTTGGAAACATAAACACTAACCCTATGTTCATTGACTCACAAATTGGTGACTACTATCTTCAATATGAGAGCCCAATGATTGATGCAGGTGATATTGATGCTGATGGTGACGGTTGGACCTATTACGAGGGTGATATGGACGATGCAGACGCTGATGGAACCCGTATGGATATAGGAAGTCATTACTATCGTCATTTTGCTCATATTGAGATAGATGATCAGTCAATTATCCAGGGTGTTCCTTCAACCTATCATGCAGATATTGAAGGACATATTCCCGGCATTACAGCAATCGATTGGAACTTTGGTGATGGAGTAACATCTGACCAACAGGATGTTATCCATACTTATGCAGATGCCGGAGCTTATTCAGTTAGATTGATAGTCTCATCCGGTACTCTTGTAGATACAGTATATCATAATAACCATGTAGTTGTTAGTCAGTTGTTATTACCTGCTCCTCAGAATGTGGGTATCACAGCGTCTGGTAATAATATAAACTTAACATGGGATCCAATTGTCCAAGACTACTACGGAAGCCCTGTAGTTGTTAATCATTACTTAGTCTATTGGAGTGATAGTTATGATGGTACATTCAGATATCTCGGTGATAGTGGTTTAGCGACTAATTACACAGATGTAAGTGTCCTACATGATCGTAAGTTCTATAAGATTATCGGCTTCTTCGGTGATTTGAGAACTCTCCAGAATTATCTAACCAGAACACGCGGAGTGCTCTCCGATTCGAATGAATTAGGCTCTTCTAACTCTCAACTTAGGAGTTCAGGAAGATAGTAAACTTATTAAAATAATATTGAGAACCCCCGAGCAATCGGGGGTTTTCTTTATTCTTAATTCCCCTTCTTTGAAGGGGTGCCGTTGAAAACGGCGGGGTAGTTTCTTCAAATTCTCCTCCGCTGGAGGAGTGTCAGCTTGCTGACGAGGTGGTCTCTTATCTGAACATTTAGTTCATCTTCCTCAAGATAGTTTTTAGCAATCTGAGCATCGGCCTTGCTGGGATGTTCACCTGCCCAAGTTGTAAGACCCATATTGGGTTTTGAGGCATTAACACGGTTAAATATAATTTCAGCGGCGGTATGCCCATGGCTTGCCCAGTGCATCTTATTTTGAATTACTTTGAAGAAATCTCGAGACACAGATGATGACGAGTCATAATCAATACTTGTTGCGTAGATATCCAAAACCTTTCGCCAAAAGACTTTTTCTGAGGAACGAATATCCCTAATCCGGGCAAGTAGTTCTTCAAAGTAATTTCCACCACCAAATTCTTTCAATCTTTTATCATCCATAGTAAAGCCTTTGACGATATACTCACGCAATCGTTCCGTTGCCCATTTTCTAAAATGAGTACCGACAATACTATTTACTCTATACCCAACAGAGATGATTGCATCAAGATTAAAATGCTCTACATTATAGGTTTTACCGTCACTTGCAGTTGTTGCAAAAAACGCAACAACTGAATCCCGGTCCAATTCTCCGGTTTCAAAAATATTCTTAAGGTGACGACTAATTCCTGATTTATCGATACAAAATAGCTCTGAAAGTTCTTTCAAAGATAACCACACACTTTCGTCAAAGAACTTGGTTTCGATGTTCGTATTCCCATCCTTACCTTGATAGATTAAAAACTCACCTTTGGTTAGCTGATTCTTTTTGTCCATTTCAAATCCCCTCTATTTTCCGCATCTGTTTAAAGAATTCCTCATTATTTTCGTCAACCGCTTTTCTTTGTCAAGTTTAAACGATTCTCTGTATAAGAGGATCAAGGTGAAGGATTAAATCCATGCAAGCTAAAGCTTCGATATGACAAGGCCGAATCGCCACTGCAAACGCAGTTTGTATCTCTTTGGTACGCGGACATCTTGTCCGCATCTTCTTGCTTACATTATAGCGGACAAGGATGTCCGCGTATCCAGTGCTTGGTTATAGATAAAGGTTTGCGCTTTAGAAACATCATTCCCGCCCCACACTTCGTTGCGGTGCAGGTCCGGTGTTTTTAACTTGCTCCGCAATGA
>JAVCCX010000308.1 GCA_030765245.1 Candidatus Zophobacter franzmannii
ACGAAAGTAAAAATGAGTATTGAAGCTAATAACCCACTATCTAATGCTAAAATGATTTTCAGAAGTGGAGATGCAATTAATCTTCAGCCCTCAGATACATTGAGATTTTATACTACTTTTACAATAAACAGAAGTGACTCGTGGCACCTCAACTTACAGGACTTCTTGGGACAGCAGACTATTGGTTTAGAGCGAGATGTTATAATGTTGCCGGATGAATCACCAAAGGTCGAGATAACTTACCCAAGCCGTGACACAACTCTGAATCAGACAATGTTGCAAAGAATAAAGTCTATCGCTTCTGATGACTTTGGTTTAATGAATCTAAAGGTTCATTTTAGAATTGAAGATAGGGAAGTTGTGGAGAGGATTATAAAGGGTAACATCACAGGTTCACTTTATGAGACTGATTACATCTTAGATTTAACCGGGTTAGATCTATTCCCTGGAAACAGAGTTGAATATTGGCTTACAGTTCAGGATAACTGCCCCGAAACTAACACCTCTGAGTCTGGTCACTTATTCTTAAGACTACCCTCAATTGAAGAGATCTATCGAGAGATTGAAGAGAAAGAAAATGAGAAGAGGGAAGAGCTCAATGAAGTGCTTGAACGCTCTAAAGAGATGACAGAAGAGTTTGAAGAGAAGAGAAGGGAGATGCTCAAAAAAGAGGAAGTTGAGTGGGAAGATACTCAAGATCTTAAGAAGTTCCTTGAAGAGCAGGAAGAGATTAAAGAAGATATTGATAGTGTTACTGAGGAGTATCAGGAACTTATAGATAATATAGAGCAGAATGAAGCTCTCTCAGCAGAAACCGTTGATAAAATGGAGCGTATTCAGGAGTTAATGGAAGAACTTGATAGTGATCAGATGAGAGATGCTATGGAAAAGATGCAGGAGTCTATGGAAAAGTTAGACCCTGATGTATTGAAGAAAGCAATGAAAGATATGAAGCTTTCATTAGATGACTTCAACGAGAAGCTTGAAAAGACTATTGAACTATTAGAGAGTATAAAAAAAGAACAACAACTCCAGAAAGCCATAGATATCATGGAGCAGATGGAGAAACTCCAGGAACAGCTTAAAGAAAAGACCGGTGACGAAAATACAGATAATGAGCAATTAGCTAAAGAACAAGAGAAGATTAAAGAACAGCTGGATAATTTGCAGGAGGAACTGGATAAACTGCAAGATATGCTTAGTCCTGAAAAGGATCAAGAACTCTCTGATATGCTTAAAGAGATGCAGGAAATGCAGGAAATGCAAGAACTGCAACAGGATATGCAAGACTCGCAAGAGCAATTGAAACAGAACAAACGCTCTGAGGCTCAAGAATCCCAGCAATCAGCTCAAGATAAGATGAAGCAGATGAGAAAGATGCTAATGGAGATGAAGGAGCAGATGGGAGCGAGCGGAGCTGCAGAGATGGGCGAAGCTATGAGTGAATGTATTAGAAAGCTTCTCTTCTTCACTGAATCACATGAGAAGCAAGTTAATATCTATGAAAAGGACCCATTTATTATCCTCCAGCAGGAATGGGCTACTTATGAAGGTATTACTATGGCAGTGAACAAGATGTTCCAAGTTCCAATGATGAGTATGTTTATAACTCCAAAATTCTACTATGATATGAACTTCCTTGATCAAAGCTATCGGGAAATGTTCACTGAAATCAACGAAAATAGATTTTATAAAGTAAAAGGTTTTCTTTTAGATATAACAAAGGGTATAAATCTTGTAATTTATGACCTTATGCTAACGCAGAGTAGTGGTGGTGGAAGTGGTAGCGGGATGGAGTCTCTAATGCAGCAGATGCAACAAATGGGACAACAACAGATGGCAATGAATATGCTAACCCAGCAGATGATGCAACAGATGAAACAAGGTAACAAAGGGATGTCCAGTAAAATGCGTCAACAGATTGAGAAGTTAGCCTCTGATGAACAAAGGTTAGCTGATAATCTGAAACGAGCCTTGCAAAACAATCCTGATGCACAGAAACATATGGGTTCCATGGAAAAACTTATTGAAGAGTTAGAATCTATTGCAAGAGAGATTAGAGCGAAACGATTGAATTCTGAACTACTCAAAAGGCAGGAACGGATTGTTTCCCGAATGTTAGATATCCAGAAGTCAATAAACAAAAGAGAGTTCAGTCGGAAGCGGAAAGCTGAAAACTCAGATTTTGATGAATGGGATACTCCCGAAGCAGTTAAATACAAGTTCAAGGAACTTCAAAATAAAGCTATGCTTAAAAAAGACTATAAAGACTATCCACTTGAATATCAAGAGATTATCAAAGAATATCTCCGCTTATTAAATGAGAATTTAAATGATGAATAAAATACTAGCTATCATAGTTTTAATGCTACTATTATGTAGCTCATTACTTGCTGCTCAAGAGTATGATGAGAAGCAGGTCTTGAAGAAACAAGCTTCACAATTTCTCCGTTCTAAGCAATTTGGTAAAGCTGAAACAGCATGGAAAGAGCTTATTAATAAGTATTCTGATCAAGCGGATGTTGTGTCAGGTGCTTTCAATTTTTACATATCATTGAATAAAAGAGATGAAGCCAAAATAGTGCTTGAACTTTATGGTAAGTCACTCCCTGAAAAAGAGCTCTGGCAGTTAGAAATAAACTATCTTCTCATTGTAGGAGATGATGTTGATGCTGCCGAAAAGGCAGAGATGCTTTTAGATAAATACAAAACGGATATGAACCTCTATCGAAGGGTTGCAAGATTGTTTGAGATGAGAAAACTGTATGACCCTGCTATCGTAATTTATGAGCAGGCTAGAGATATAGCGAAGGATCCTAACCTATATACAAACGAAGTTGCTAACGCTTTACGAATGGCTAAACGATCTGAAGAAGCAGTTTATG
>JAVCCX010000190.1 GCA_030765245.1 Candidatus Zophobacter franzmannii
AGCAAAGAGAGTTCTTCCTAAAAGAGCAACTTAAGGTCATAAAGAAAGAGCTCGGGTTGGAAAAAGATGAATCTACTGCTGAGATAGAGAAGATAGAAAAGAGGTTGAAAAAGCTCAAACTCACAGATGAAGTGAAGGCAGTTATAGAACTTGAGCTTGATAAGTTGAGGGTTATGCATCCGGGTGGCCCGGAATATTCTGTTACGCAGAATTACCTGAACCAGCTTACGGTGCTTCCATGGGGAATATACACCAAAGACAATCTTGATATTAAGAAAGCTCGCGAGATTCTTGACGAGGACCATTTTGGACTCCAGGAAGTGAAGAAAATCATCTTAGAGTATATCGCTACTATCATCAAAAGTGGCAATCTCAGCGGAACAATCCTCTGTTTTGTTGGACCTCCGGGTGTTGGTAAGACATCAATAGGTAAGTCAATTGCCAGGTCTTTAGACCGTAAATTCTTCCGTTTTAGTCTGGGCGGAATGCGCGATGAAGCTGAGATAAAGGGACATAGAAGAACCTATATTGGTGCTCTACCCGGTAAGATTATTGAGAGTCTTAAGCGGTCTGGTTCATCCAATCCAGTAATAATGCTGGATGAGATAGATAAACTCGGAAAAAGCTTTCAAGGAGATCCTGCCTCTGCCCTCTTAGAAGTCCTTGATCCAGAGCAGAATAGAGACTTCTTAGATCACTATCTCGATGTAAGGTTCGACCTTTCAAAAGTACTATTTGTAACAACAGCCAACCAATTAGATACTATTCCTGCCCCACTTTTAGATAGAATGGAGATTGTCTCTATTCCCGGTTATGTGATGAGAGAGAAGATGGAGATTGCTAAGCGATACCTTATCCCTCGCCATCGCAAGGAACACGGGCTAAAAGCATCAGAAGTAAGGATAACCGATAAGGGATTAGAACAGATCATTGAGGACTACTCCCGTGATGCCGGTGTCCGCTATTTGGAACAGCAGGTTAAAAAGATTATGCGTCAAGTAACGCTCAGAATGGCTGAGGGAAAAGGAGATTCATTCTCTGTTACAAAACGCAACATTAAAGAGTTTCTTGGAAAACCTATCTTTACTTCCGAACATCTCTACAAACGGACCTTCCCGGGTGTAGTACTTGGGCTTGCCTGGACTCCATATGGGGGTACTACTCTCTACATCGAAGCCTCATCATACAAATCTAAGGGTGGAGGTTTCAAACAGACAGGTCAGCTCGGAAGTGTAATGCAAGAATCTACTCAGATTGCCTATTCATATATCAGGTCTATCACATGTAAGAATGAGAAAAACTGTGAATTCTATACCGAGAACTACATCCATTTGCATGTACCTGCAGGTGCAACTCCGAAAGATGGACCTTCCGCCGGTATCACAATGGCTCTGGCACTATACTCTCTCATTAACGATAATCCTATAAAAAAAGGGATTGCAATGACCGGAGAGTTGACTCTTACTGGTAAAGTTCTCCCGATTGGTGGTTTAAGAGAGAAAGTGATTGCTGCCAAGAGAGTTGGAATCATGGAACTAATCTTCCCGAAAGAGAATGAGAATGACTTCATAGAGCTCCCTGATTATATCAAAGAGGGGATCAATGCTCACTTTGTAGATTACTTTAAGGAAGTGCTCAAGATAGCATTTCCGGATAAATAGATTCTATAGCATAGAAAGAGAAGGTACAATTTATCCTTCTCTTTCTTTATATATACTATTTTTGTTGACTAAAGCTATGGATGAGAATATTTCATTAATAACTATAGAACGATGGAGTAGACAATGAGAAACTATACCTTCAGCTCCGATCCTGAAATCAATGAAATGCTAAACACTGTTGTTGATTCGATTAACTTTCATGCTCAACGACAACTGGGTCATATAAAACAGTTAACCCAGATTGGTGAAGCCCTTTCAGGTGAGAATGATATAAACCGTATCTTGGATTTGATTCTCCAAGAAGCACTTGAATATACTAATTCAGATGGTGCAACTATCTACACGGTAAGCCCTGACAATCAAGCTTTGGAGTATAAACTGGTTTATAATCGGTCAATGAACCTGCATATCGGTGGGTCACATGGAGAGCTGAACTGGCCAGTGGTAAAGCTATTCGATGAGGATGGAAACAAGATTCTAAAGAATATTGTTTCTTATGTTTATCACTCTAAGACGATTCAAAACTTTGATGATGTTTACAAGCAGAACATGTTCGATGCTGAAAAGACCAGGCAGATGGATAAAACCAATAATTATAGATGCAAATCTATGGTTGCCATTCCCTTAAGGAATCATGAGGAAGAGATTCTTGGTGTGATCCAGCTTATCAATGCTATGGATAAAGAAGATAATGTGGTTAGTTTCTCACCTGAGCATATTGTTATGCTGAACTCCCTTGCGTCACAAGCAGCGATATCCCTCTCAAACAAGAAATTGATTGAAGACCTGGAGAAGCTGATTAGACAGGTGATTAGAGCAATTGCTGTCGCTATTGATAGGAAATCCAAATACACCGGAGGACATATTGCAAAGGTGGCAAACCTTACTGAGATGATAAGTCAGAGAATTAACAAAGCTGATTACGGGCATTTCAAAGACCTAAGATTTACTGATGATGAAATCACTGAGATATCTATTGCCGGTTGGATGCATGATGTGGGCAAGATTACAACCCCTGAATACATCATGGATAAAGGGACAAAACTTGAGAAGATGATGGATGGAATTGAAGTAGTTCAGATGAGACTTGAGTTAACCAAGCAAGTTATTCTTAAAGACTCGCTAAAACCCGGGATAGATGATGTAGAAAGAAGTAAAACAAAGAACCTATTAGAAAAGATAAACAATTATTATGAAGTAGTAAAGACGGCAAATTCAGGTAATGAATATCTCGCTGACCACATGGTTGAAAAGCTAAAAGAGATTCACACTTTCAAGTACTGCTCTGATGGCATTGACTACTTTCTAATAAATGATAATGAACTGAAAAATCTCTGCATTCGTAAGGGAACTTTTACTCCAGAAGAGAGAGAGCTCATGAATAACCATGTGCTAGCCTCTTGGGAGATATTGTCTCAACTTCAATTCCCTAAAAAGTATGAGAATGTAGCCCTGTACGCAGCATCTCACCATGAGAAGCTAAATGGGAAGGGTTACCCAAAACATCTTACTGCAGAGCAGTTACCGGTGCAATCAAGGTTATTGGCAGTCGCTGACATATTTGAAGCTCTAACTGCCTGCGATAGGCCATACAAGGATGGGAAAGCACTGACAGAGACCTTTAAAATATTAGGATATGCAGTTAAAGCAAGAGAGATTGATGCCAACATTGTGGAGTTTCTCTTAGATTCAGATATCTACATTGATTATGCTAAGCGATATATGATAGATGAGAATGGAGATTTAAATTACCAAATTGATACCCTTGATAAAGAGGAGTTAAGAAAGATTTTCAATGAAAACTCTAAGTAAAAACGCCTGTAAGGAGTTAAGAAAACTCCAGCAGAAGAAGTATCGTAAGCAGAAGAATGTTGTTGTAGTGGAAGGTGTAAGACTAATTCAGCAAGTTATAGATCAGAAAATCTATCCAACAGAAGTTTATCTCTTGAAAGGTGTTTCCCATAAGAAATACCCTTTTCTGGAAAACTCCTTTGCTAATTATTATGAACTAGATGCACACCAGCTTAAATCAATCTGTGACACCGAGCACCCTCAAGAAATAGCATGCCTCTTCCCCGTTGTGGAACAACTACTTACTAAAAGAGATTTTATTCTCTACTTAGATGGTATCTCAGACCCGGGGAATTTAGGCACAATTATAAGAACTTCTATTGCAGCCGGAGTTTCAGGTATAGCTCTATCACCTGACAGTTGTGAGATATTCTCACCAAAAGTCATTCGTGCTTCCTTGGGAACTATATTCTTTATGCCTATCGAATACAAGACCCCTGCATGGTTAGCGGAAGAAAAGGGGATAAAAATTGGAGCTGTTCTTGAAAACGCTGAATCGATAGTAGGTTTTGATATACCCAAAGGAGATAAAGTCCTGGTAATTGGGTCAGAAGCGAATGGTATTAGACCCGCAATTGAACCCCTGTTAGACTATAGAGTCAAGCTTCCACAGAAAGAAGGTATTGAATCCCTGAATGCCGCTATTGCAGCCTCTTTACTGATGTATAAATTGAAGGGTATGATTTAATGCCACTCCAGGATGTTACAGACCGCAAGATCTGGCTTGCACCATTAGCAGGATATACCGATAACGCTTTTAGACGAATCTGTAAAGAGTGTGGTGTAGATGTTTTAGTGAGTGAGATGGTTAGTGCAGATGGACTTATGCATGAGCAAAGCAACACAATTGACTATGCTAAATTCTCAGATGAGCAACAGCCCTTCTTTATCCAAATATTTGGGAACAATCCATTGATAATGGCACAAGGAGCTGAATCTCTTATCAAGTTAAACCCATACGGAATCGACATTAATATGGGATGCCCTGTAAAGAAAGTGATTAAGAGAGGAGCCGGATCAGCTCTAATGCAAACTCCTTCAATTGCTTTCGATATCGTACGAGAAGTAAAAAAGGCTCTTCACGGGACTGACATCATATTATCGGCGAAGTTTCGCTCAGGTTGGGATCTACAAAGCATCAACTATTTAGATTTTGGCAAAGGATTAGAGGATGCGGGGGCAGAGTTAATCTGTCTCCACCCACGCACAAGGTCCCAAATGTTCTCAGGTGAAGCAAAATGGGAACACATAAAGTCTTTAAAAGAATCAGTAACTGTCCCAGTGATTGGGAATGGTGACATAAACTCAATCATCACCGGTATGGAGATGTTTGAAAAGACTGGTTGTGATAGTATTATGATCGGTCGTGGAAGTCTTGGAAAACCCTGGCTATTTGAAGAGATTCGTTCCGCTATAGATGGGACATTCTCTGTGCCTTTAGATAATAATTGGAAATACAAGGTTATTGAGAAACATCTTAAATATGTTTTAGAAGAGAATGACAATAACCACGAACAAGCAGTAAAAGAGTTTCGTGCCCATGTAAGTACCTACACAAAAGGTATTCCGGGTGGGTCGAAAACACGAGATCTCATCAATCGAACGACTGATGTTGATGTAATCATGTTTGAAATAAGAAAGCTATTTAGGTTGTAGAATGAATAAAGTTGATAGTTTAATTTTAAGTGCTAGAGAAATTGCAGAAACCAATTGGCTCAAAGCAATGAATATTATTAGAGATGGGATAAGTGAATACCCATCTGAACCAGCCCTATATGTTATGATGGGTGATATATATCTGAAAAGAAACGCCACTACAAGGAGTATCGACTACTTTAAAAAGGCAATCAGACTAGGTAATCCCAGCGATGAGTTACTTACGAAGATAGCGGACACATATCTCCTCATGGATGATTTTAATACATCTTTAAAATACTACGAGATGCTCACAGAATTACAAATCAATGTTGTTCATAAGAAAGTATATGTCCTCCATAGATTGAATAAACTCAATAAGGCTTTGGACCTGCTAGAGAACTATATATGGGAATCACCTTATCCGGAAACTATTCTTCAATATGCTGAGATTCTGGCCCAATTAGGTAGAAAAGATGAAGCCTTAGAAAACATCAATCTTGGATTAAAGAAATTTGCTGGTGAACCTAGATTAATTGGTCTTGCCGGGATAATAAACTACCTGTCCGGCAATCATCTCCCTGCATGTAAATGCTTTTCTATTGTTGAATCTGCGAATCCTGATAATAATTGGAGAGTTAGATATTTGTACATGTATGCCAAGGCATCACTTCATTCCGGATTTACCGAGAAAGGGCTTAGGCTTTTGGAAGATTATATCCTGAATGTTAATCCTGACATTGAAGTATTTAGATACTATTTAGTCGAGATGTTCAAAGTAGGTCGGATCAATCAAGCAAAATCACTACTTCAGAAGTTAGAAGATAAGGATTCAGTTCGCGGAATTACTCTAACAAGTATGAAGTTAAGTCTTAATTATTATATAAACTTAGATTCCCCTAATTCAGATTAAATAAATAAAGTCCAAAGCTACCTCAACAATATTGTTGAAGGTACCTTTGGACTTTTAAAAATACTAAGAATCTATCGGGTTATTTTGACCAAGCATTGCCAGGTAGAATGCCAACATATCCACAAAATAGACTAGATTAGCAAAATCTACAAATGGGTTTCCTGTCTCAGCAAAAATATTCAGCGACTGAATTCCTTTCTGCCCCAATAACTCCTTAAATTCATCATGCACCGGAGTTGTTAAGCTCAAGTTATCAATAATAATTGGAATATAATTCTCATTGAGGAGCTCACTTCTCCAAACCCCTTGCTCATATTCGAGCATATTTTCATAGCTACTATAGAAAGCAGGATATTTTGAGAGTTTATTGATCTGGTTTTTTAACCTTCCTGCCACGGGTCTGAAAAGCTTTTCTTTATAATATATCAGTGGAATTCGTCCATGAATACTATGTGCATATTGCTTAGCCATATTCATCTCATATTCCTGGTTCCTAGTTATTGCTCCTGCTTTGATAACGAGCCCACCAATAACCTTATCAATTATCTTTTCATCTTCTAAGATATTGGTCATTAACAGAGTCTTCAGCACTAGTCCATATAGATATGGAAACAGAAGGACCGGGATATTGGGTGATGTGAAGAAGAAACCATTAGATTCAAACTCCAGCTTATTCAGTTCAGTTGAGATTAGAATAACATCCGACTTTGATTCTTCCATTGTATCTAAATAATTATCTTTAATAATGCGTTCTTTATCAAAGTCAATGTACACAACCAGAGTATCTCTTTTCAGACATCTAGCATTGAGTTTATCAGTGTTGATAACTTCAATCTTCCCTTTAAGGACTTCTCTAAAAATTCTAGTAGTATTACATTTATTCTTATTGATAAAAATAAGCGTCCTATACTCACTATTCTTAAATGGTTTTCTTTGCTGGAATTTGAACTCATCCTTTGCAATCATAACACATTGAGGGTAATGGATTATCTGGTCATAAACATTGTCAGAGTCGATATTCTTAAATAAATCTATATCATTTGAAAGATGCATTAAACTACTCCCTAAATTTTATATTCAACCTTACGCTTAGATAAGTAACTTTCTACTTTAGCTTGATGTTCAGTATAATGAGGATGCCCCATTAAGGCATATGTTGCAATTTTCCCGGCTTCTACTCCAGGTTGATTGAGTGGGTCAATGTTTTGTAGATATCCTGCTAATACAGTCGCAGTTTCATATAGGTAGATGAACTCACCAATATAGAACTCGTCAAGTTCAGGGATGGTGATAGTACAATTCGGGCATCCTGCATCGGTTAATGCAATCTCAGTTGCTAATTGCTCAGTTTTCAACAAATAGCTAAGAGTTTTTTCAGCTAAGAAATTTGTTGCTAGTTCATCAGGATATAGATTTGGTATAGTGTAATCATATTTGAATGATTCAACCCGAATAAATGTGATAATTTTATCTAAAGGTCCCTCTGCATAGAGTTGTACTTGTGAATGCTGGTCAGTTGTACCAATACTTTTGGCAGGAGTTTGTCCTACTCTAACAATGTTTCCATCATCATCAACTCTTTTCCCTAAGCTTTCTCCCCAAAGTTGGCGGTACCAGTCAGCCATGTCTGCTAATGAGTTGGAATAAGGCATCATGACAGAGATATTGAATCCCTTTTCAAGTAAAAGTACATGAGACAATGCTAACATCATAGCCGGATTTTGCATTAATTCTGTTGTTCTGCACCTTTCTCGCATTGACTTCGCTCCATCGAGAAGACGATTGATATCAATGCCGGTAAAAGCTAATGGAACTAAACCTACATCACTCAGTACTGAGAAGCGTCCACCTACATTAGCAGGTACAGAGTAAGTGGGGAGATTCTCCCATTCAGCAACTCTTCTAAGGAAACCATTATTAGCTTCGGTTGTGATAAGTATATGTTTACGATAATCACTCTTATAAGCTTCTTTCAATATTTTGTGTACAATTAGGTATTGGGATAGCGTTTCTGCAGTCCCACCGGATTTTGTGATAACATTGAAAATAGTTCTTTTAAGTTCAATCTTCTCCATTATCTCGTAAAGGAGTGTAGGATCAATATTGTCACAAACATAAATCTTGTTAACCAATGATTTTGTGGTTTTCAGGGCATTATAGACAGCTCTACTACCAAGGGCTGACCCACCAATACCAAGTACTACCATTGTATCCATATCCTCAGCTACACTATTTACATATCTTAAGATTTCAGCAGTGTTTTGATCCGGCAACGAATCATATCCAAGAACTTTAGCATCTATCTGTTGAAGAAATTTATCAAAAGCTTTTTTAGCTCTTGGAAGTGCTTTTCCCAAATCAACATATTCTATCCCTTTAGATTCACTGGGTATTCCGATAAGGTTTTGATAAAGTAGTTCAAGTTTCATTCTTACTCCATTGATTTTAAAAAAGTTTCTATTGAGTTTTGTGTGAGATTACTAGAGCTTATGTTGTAGAGTTCAGAAAGATTCAAACTTCTAATTAGCTCTTTTACTTCAGAAAGCATCCGTGGATTTACACTGAGCTCTCTGAAACCCAGTTTAAGTAATAATGGTATATACTTTAACTCTGAAGCCATCTCCCCGCAAATACTAACTGAGATATCATTACTTTGACCATTTTCAAGTGTTAGCAACATCAATTTCAATACAGCTGGGTGATGTGAGACAAACAGATGGGCAATATCTTCATTATTTCTATCAACTGCAACGGTGTATTGAGTTAAATCATTCGTCCCAATACTAAAAAAGTCACACTGAGAGCCTAATTCATCTGCTGTTAAAGCAGCAGAGGGTACTTCAATCATAGCACCAAATTCGATACTCTCTGCATATGGGATGTTTCCATTAGATAGCTCGAGCTTACAATCATTGACTATCTTCATTGCCCTTTTGTAGTCAGATAAATCATTTATCATTGGGAACATAACTCGAAGAGTTCCATGTACACCAGCTCTGAGAAGAGCCTTAATTTGTGTTTTGAATAGACCAGGATTCTGAAGTGAAAATCTAACACCACGGCAACCAAGATATGGATTTTCTTCTGCTTCCTGCTGAAAGCCAGCGAATTTATCTCCACCTAAATCCATGGTTCGAATAGTTACCTGGTTACCTTGTAACTCTCTTAACACCTTGCTATAAATCTTATACTGATCCTCTTCAGAAGGTAGTTTGTCACTTTCTAAATACAAGAATTCTGTCCTAAACAAGCCTATTGAGTCAGCATTAATTTCCTTGATGTAGTCTAACTCCTCAGGTAGCTCCATATTCACAGAAAGTGAAATTACAACATCATCAAGAGTTCTAGCTTCTTTATTAATGAGATTAGCCAATTCAGATTGTCTTATGCTATCTGCTTCTACAATTCTTCGATAATCTGTCAAAGTCTGAGAGTCAGGCTCTATGTAGAATCCTCCCGTTTTACCATCAACAAGCAATAAATCCCCATCCTTCACAGTCTTCAATAAGTCTTGAAGTTTAGCAATATAGCATATCCCCATTGATTTTGCTAATATCGCACTGTGTGATGTTATGCTTCCGTGTTGAGTGCAAAAACACTTAACTCCTGCATTAAAAAAGGCAATAACTTGTGATGGAGTAATAGATGACAGGATTGGAATAGCATCAGGCTCTATGCTCTTTACATCAAGATTAACATCTCCAGAGAGATGAGATAACATCCTTTGCCCCACATCTTCATAATCTGTAGCTCTTTGTTGAAACATCTCATCATCAAAATCTCTGAAGTATTTTGCCATATATGAGAAGTGTTCATAGATGGCTGATTCAAGAGAAATCAATTCATCATTGAGACATTTTTTTATCTTATTGTGTAATTCAGGATCTTGCACAATCATGATGTGGGCGCTGAAGATTGCCTTATCATTTTCATCTATGTTTAAATCATCGACTATCTTGTTAGTATCTGCAATCAAATTATCTACCGTGCTAACAAAACGATCCCACTCACCGTTAATGGCTTCAGGAGATATAGACTTCTTAATAACACTCTTTTGTTTCGGATAAATCACCTTAGCTTTACCGGTACAGACACCACCAGAGATACCAACCCCACAAAGCTTTATCATTATTCCTCTCCGAATTTAGTCTCGAAAAGTTCTAAGAGGTCATTCATTAAATACTCTTCATCAACTCCATCCGCTTGAAGGGTAATCAGTGAATTAAACTCTGCGGCCAACATCATCACACCCATGATACTTTTACCGTTTATCTCCATCCCATCCTTTATAATCATCAATTCTGAACGGTATTTAGTTGCAGTTTTGACTAACAAGGCAGATGGTCGAGTATGAAGTCCAAGTTTATTACTTACTGAAACATCTTTTGTAATCATAATTTCCTTTGGGTTTATACTTTGGTTTTTCTTTTAATCTCTTCCTGAAGTATTTTTGCATAATCTTCAGCAGCATGATAACCATTTTTCTTAAGGATATAGTTCATCACAGCTACCTCAATAATAACAGAAACATTCTTTCCGGGAGAAACTGGTAGGTTGATAACCGGGATATTTACACCGAGATGCTCAACCCAATTTGAGACAAGTCCAAGGCGCTCATAGTCAAAGTTATCTTTCCAAGGCATTAATTCAATTTGTAGTTCAATATTATGGTTAAACCTGACTCGCTGGATACCAAACATTTTTTCAATATTGATAATTCCAACACCTCGTATTTCCATAAAATGTCCAAATTTCTGTGGTGGCATTCCCACTAAAGCATCATCAAGCACTTTGATTGTAACGGTATCATCAGTGACTATCCCATGTCCTCTGGTTACTAAATCAAGAGCACACTCACTTTTACCTATACCACTTTTACCTGTAAGAAGAACACCGGCACCAAATACATCAACAAGCGTACCATGAATAGTCTTCTCAGAAGCAAAGTAGTTGTTTAAGTAGCGTGATAGTCCATTGTACAGTTTGATTGTACTCAATCTACTTGATAATATCGCAATATTCATATTGTTAGCTAAATCAACAGCAATATAAGGTAGCGTGAGACCTTTGCTAACAATTAAACATGGGATGCTATAAGAATAGATGTCTTTAATCTTCTCATATAGTTCATCTTCACTCAAAGACTGTAAGTAGATAACCTCAGTTTCACCCAAAACCTGAATTCTGTCATACGAGAATCTATCTAGGAAACCAGCAAGTGCAAGTCCCGGACGATTTAAATGAGCAAAATTAATCGGATTATCAAGAGTCTTTTCGTCACTAACTAAAGATAGAAGTAAATCATCTTCCTTAAATTCCAGCAAATTTCTAATAGTATAATTTTTCATATAGAAAACCCCGGGGAGTTTCCTCCCCGGTTAATGTTTAAGGTTCCAGTAACTTATAATGATCTTCGTCTTTCTTAACAAGAACATTGATTCTGTCAGTTTCGACATTTTTGAAGATGATAAAGTAGTCTCTCTTGTCATCAAGCATTGCTACTGCTTCATCTGTAGTCATGTATTCAGGAATTACCTTCTTTGTTTTGATAAGTTTTCTTTCGGAGTCTTCTTTCTTATAAAGGTAAGTTCTGGAGAAACCTGAGTTTTCACTCAAGCTCTTCTTCTTATGGTCAGTTACCTTGTCTTTAAGTTTCTTAAGTTGATTCTCCATGCGGTCAACGGTAGCGTCAATTGACACATACATATCGTTTTCCTCTGATTCGCTTTGAAGGTTGAATTTGGAAGCATGCAAAGTGATTTCACAATGGTTTCGGGTATTATCCAACGTGAGAATTACGTGTAAGTTGATTATCTGATCAAAATACCTTTCTAATTTCTCGCAAGCGGATTCTACGTGATCCCGAATAGCATTTGTGAGTTCGAAGTGCCGAGCAGTAACTGTGATTTGCATCAATTCCTCCTATATTTTGATATATTCTCTGGCTCTTTCCGCATGATAAGAACTTCTCACCAGCGGACCCGACTCGACAAAGAGAAAGCCTAACTCTTCGCCAATAACCCTATATCGATCGAATACCTCAGGATGAACATATTCAACAACTTGAAGGTGTTCACTCGAAGGTGCCAAATATTGTCCTATCGTAAGTATATTACAATCAATATTTCTCAGGTCTTTCATTAAATCTGTTACTTCGTTTTCAGTCTCTCCCACTCCAACCATTATTCCACTTTTTGTAATCATCTTCGGGTCAAATTCTTTGACCTTTGTAAGTAGTTCTAATGATCGTTGATAGTTAGCCATAGGGCGAACACCAGGGTAGAGTCTGGGTACTGTTTCTAAATTATGGTTAATAATATCAGGTTTTGCTTCAACAATCTTATTCAAGCTAACCCAATCGCCTTCTAAATCCGAAATCAAGACTTCTATTGTCACATTCTTATTTCTAGCATGTACGCAGTTTATTGTTTTTACAAACTGACTAGCCCCACCATCCTCTAAGTCATCTCTTGTTACTGTAGTTACAACAAGATGCTTTAGATCAAGCTTACTGGTCATTTCTGCTATATTCTCAGGTTCCTCTTGGTCAGCAGGAAGCAGTGAGCCTTTAGATTTTTCTACAGCACAAAACTTACAGTTTCGTGTGCATACTTCACCAAGTATCATTACAGTCGCAGTCCCTCTATCAAAGCACTCACCTCTATTAGGACACTTAGCACTTTCACACACAGTGTGAAGATTAAGACTTTTTAGATAAGCATTAATCTCTGAAGCTTTCTTAGAACCTAGTCTGTTAGCTTTTAGCCAATGTGGTTTCCGTTCCATTTTATAACTTATGCACCGATAAGCCTTCGATGTCTTCAATAGACTCCATTACACATTCTCCAAGAGTAGGATGAGCAAATACAATCTCTTCGACATCCTTAACTGTTGAATTACGCCCGATTAGGATAGCACCTTGAGCTATCATTTCAGTTGCATTTGGACCGATTATGTGCATTCCCAATAGCTTACCGGTATTCTTTTCTGCAATTGTTTTCACAAAGCCGAAAGTATCACCGATTGCCATTGCTTTGCCACTTGCTGAGAATGGGAATTTACCAACGCCAATTTCACCATATTCATCAGTAGCCTGTTGCTCTGTTAGCCCTACTGATCCGATTTCAGGATGAGTAAAGGTACAGCGTGGGATATCAATATACTTCAAATCAAACTGATGGTCTTCCCCACCCGCGATAGTTTTGTTTAATTGTGAAGCAACCATTAGCCCCTGCTTACTCGCAGTATGCGCTAACATAAGCTTAGCTGTATTGTCACCTATAGCCCAAACATTATCTAAGTTTGTCTTCATTAGTTTATCTATTACAACCGCTCCTTTGTCTATTTCTAGAGAGCAATTCTTAAATTCGAGATTATTTACAGGAACTCTTCCGACACTCACAAGTGCCTTATTGACTTCAAGAGTCTTGCCATTGGAGAGTTTAAGAGTCAAGCCGTCAGGTGTGACATCATAGCCTTCAACAGCTGTCTTAGTCATAACCTTAATACCTGATTTCTTGAGAGCTATTGCCAATCGCTTGGAAATCTCTTCATCTTCTGCAGGTACAAGTTTAGGGAGAAATTCTACTACAGTCACTTTAACACCAAAGGCATTGAAGATAGAAGCGAACTCACAACCGATAACTCCACCACCAATAACTGCAAGAGTTTCCGGTAGCTTATCCATTCTTAGAATATCACCGGAAGAGAGAATCTTATCACCATCAAAAGGCATGAAACCTAATTCTTTAGGCTTAGAGCCTGTAGCAAGGATAAGGTAATCAGTGCTGAATTGTTCATTCCCCGAAGTTGTTAAGATGTACAAGTCTTCCTTCTTTTCAACAGATACAACTTCCTGTTTAATCACTGGTATCTGCTGTTTATCGTACAATTGCTCTATACCCGATACAAGTTTCTCAACGATATCATTCTTTCGTTCATAGACTCTTTTATAATCTACTTTAAAATCTGAGATATCCAAGCCATAAGATTGAGAATTCTTTATTTCGGATGTTAATTCTGCTACTTTTACAAGAGCTTTAGTTGGAATACAACCCCAATTAAGGCAAACTCCACCCAATCTCTCTTTCTCAAAGACAACCGTCTCTATATTATAACGCCGAAGTCTCAGTCCGGTTACATATCCTCCGGGACCTCCACCAATAATTGCTGTTTTGTAGTGTTTCAATTTCGCCTCCTTAAGCGACTATTTAAGATGCCAATTTCATCTCTATATTTCGCTACTATGCGCCTTGATATGAACATCTCGTCCCCCCGCAATAAATCTACTATATCTTGATCACTCAGAGGGTTATCTGTATTTTCTTCTTCGATATATTTGACCAGACATGTCTTAACCTTCTGTCTGGATACGGATTCAAAGTTAGTATTTTGTCCTGCAGTTGAACTAAAGAATTTCTTTAAGGGTATAATCCCAAAGGGAGTGTCTGCATACT
>JAVCCX010000343.1 GCA_030765245.1 Candidatus Zophobacter franzmannii
AGTGCATCAGGATATTTGCCCATTAGGTAATAAATCTGAGCTTGCTGATACAATACTGTACCAAAGTAGGGTGAATTGGTTTTCTTATTAACAAACGATTGAACCTTATTCAATGCAGAGTTTGGGTCCGACAATGAGAGGATATCAATCAGTTTATAGAAGCTATTATACTTAATCTCTACTTGTTTAGCACTTTCGTAAAGGCGAGTAAGATTGTTCTTTGCTTCATCAATTCTCCCTAGTCCTTCGTATGCTAAAGCTTGATAAAAGCGTTTCTTCTCAGGATACTCGGTCATTCTGTTGAGAACATCCAGTGTTGTAGAGTAATCATCAAGATCATAGTAAGTTTCTGCTAAAACCATAAGATAGTCATTATAATAGAGGGATTTATTTCTGAGACGATAGGTTCTCTCCAGGATTGGAGTAAATGTCTTGTTCTGATAGTTATAATCAAACCATTTCACATAGGCATAGTCAGTACTTTGGTGCTGTGGATAACTCTCAATCAATCGAGCCATCTCTACACCAGTCTTGCTATCATCACCCAACAGGATCAAAGCTCGTACTTTAACACTAAGGATATCAGCATTAAGTGTTATTTTCTCAGCTTTCACTATCTGATCATAGCCCTCTTGATATTTATTCTCATTCAAAAGAGACTTTGCATTCCAGTAATAAGGAATCCACCGACTTTCATGTTTAGGATAGGTTTTCTCAAAACCGCTTTTCTCTGCCCTCATTGCTTCATACTTATTCAAGTGATACAATGATTGTATTTTCTTTAGTAAAACCTCTCCCCTTAACTCTTCATCAAGTTGTTGCTTAAGGGTTTCATTGTATATTTCTAAAGCTTTTGCATAATTCTTCTCAGCAAAGTTGATATCACCTGAGATGAAATGTACAATAGGTGAAAACTCTGAGTTTGGATATGTTCTTTCAAAACGACTTATCTCACCTTTGGCGATTTGGTAATTACTATCTAAGAACAAGCCATAAATAAACTTGAAATCGTCTTCTTGAGTTGCTATTATGCTTAGAGTCAGCAATCCTAATAATGCAATTATTATAAACTTCTTAACCATTCGTATCCTCTTGATCCATTTCTTTTATCATAGGTAAGGCAATATTCACTACTGTTCCTTCACTTTCTTCACTTTTTATCCATATTTTACCATGGTGTAGGTCAATAATTCGTTTTGTCACAGAAAGACCTAAACCAAGTCCACAACTGTCATATTCAATTGTCCCGGAATGATGTGAATAAAGATCCTTTAGCTCAGAGAACTTAGTAAATATCCTATCGATTTCATACTGGGGCATACCCTTACCATTATCTCTAATTATAAACACAATCGACTGTTGGTCATTAATCTTCTCAGTTTGGAAACTTGACCTTCTAATCACGATTTCTACTGAACCAAAGTCTTTAGTATAACGAATCGAGTTGTGCAAAATGTTATGGATAGCTTTGAAGATAGCTTCCCAATTAAAGTACAGTTTAGGGAGATTCTCTTCTATTGTGAATTTTATAATCATCTTTCTATCTTTAGAAATTGATTCTGCCTCATCCTTGACTTTCTTACCAAACTCATACAGGTCAATCTGACTATAGCGCAGTTTATCAACAATATTGTATCTGTGGAAAGTCATAATACTCTCAGTTGTTCTAGTTAGGTGCTCAGTATTCCCACTAGCCTTTTCAAGAAGGTTATCCATCTCTTCAGAAGTATAGTATATCTTATTTTTAAGCCTACTGATTGCACTGTTCAGTTTAGTGAGGGGTGTTATCAACTCATGAGAAACAATACCGGCAAAGCAGTCTTTAGCTTTCTCTAAGTTACCAAGCTGGATATTCCTTGCAACTAAGCTCTGATATTGGAGAGCATTTTGAGCTGCAGCGGAAATCTGCATTAACAGTAGTTTCATCATTTCCAAGTTCACGGTCAGTTTTGTAGAACTATCAAGGTAGTTATCTAAATAGATAATACCATACATCTCATTATTCTTAAGAAGTATTGGAGCAGCATAAACCGACTGAACCACAAACTCATCTATCTCAGCTGTTAATGATTTCTTTCTATCTTTTTGGCTAACATGATGGAAATAGTGTTTCTTACGAGCTTGGACATCTGACAGTACGCTATTACTTACCATATCATTAGAATTCAGGAATTTCTTACTTGCATCTAATGCAATCTCTATCTCCAGAGAGCCATCGAATGATTTCTTTAAGAAGAAGCCTCTACTGCTACCAGTGAAATCAATACACCATGATAGCAGGCTAAGATTTAGCTTCCAGACATCAATAATTCCCATCATCTCGTGGGATGCAGACATCAATTTTGAGATAAGGTCTCGATTTTGTTTCATCTCAGTATATTCTTGAACGCGAACTAAAATTGCTGTAAGATGAAGTTTGAGAACTTCCATTAAAGCTAGTTCATCTTTGTAATAACTCAATTCACTCTTGTCACTTATTACAAGGCAACCTATTTTTGCAGACTTTATCATCAAAGGTACAAAAAGGAAGTGAACTCCTTTGATATTAACTTTCAGAATCTCATTATTTAGAATAGATTGGTATATATTGTCAGGAATCTTAGAAGACTGGGAAATCATCTCAGTGCAATTATACTCCATGAAACTTGATAGATTGCTGTTATTATCAATCAGGTATATTGCAAACTGATGAGGAGATATTGTTTCGCTTAATGCCTTCTCAACAAAGAACTTAATTCTTGTAGTATTACTAAGTCTTAGTAAGTCATAGAGTTGTTCAACAAGTAAATCCTTATCAATCTCTTTGCGCGGAGCAATCTTCAAAAAATTGAACTCTGAAATATCCTTCTTATTATAGAAGAACTTCTTCTTCAAGAATGCTACCGCAGGGCCTTCATCCCCCTCAATAACAATTTCTAACTTAGTTTTTAGGAGTCTAAAGTATTGATTAGCATTCTTAGCTGCTTTCAAGTACAAATATATCTGCACTATTAGAGCTAAGATATTCAGCTCAAGCATCACATAACTTTTATCTTTTGCGATGTGATACCATTCTCTAAGCTGTCTTAATACTACCCTAAGTGATTTATCATGTGTTCGTAAGGCGAGTTTTGCTTCAGATATCTCGATTGATAACAACCAATATTCATATCCAAATTCCTCGCAATGGGTTCTTGCTTTTAGAAGCAATTCTTTAGCTTGAAGGAAATCACCTGTTTTTATATATAATCTAGCCATATTGCAATAGAATATTGTAGTAGCATAGAAATTATTGCTCTTACTTACATACCGCAAAGCTGACTTGAGATTTTCTTGAGCTGACTCGTAATCACCATTCCCTTCATCAATCATACTTATCAAGTTGTAGTAAAACTCTTGATTGCTGGATTTATTGAAGTCTATGTGAGCATTCTTCTTTATAATAGGAAGAATCTTGTTAGCTTGACCAGTTCTGGCTAGATAGTAAAAGTGAGTTTTAACAGCTGGATCAATAGCCTCAATTTTCCCTATCATTAAGTTAGGATTCAATTCTTTTAAGAAACCAAGGAAATCACTTAAGTGAGCTGTCTTACTTTTTAGAAGAGCAATGTTAGCCATGATTGAGTCATAAAATAGTCTGTTTTCCGTTTCTTCAGAGAAGTCTTTTGCGCGTTTAAGTGACTTTGCTGCAGCAATGAAGTCTCCTCGCTTCAAGTGAGATTCACCTAGGTTTAGCATTGCCTGAGTCTGAGTCATCTTATTCCCGCGTTTCTCAGCATTATCCAAGGCTTTGTTGAAGAACTCAATCGCCTTATCGATATCACCTTGTCTAAGATAGATATCACCAATATTGTTATATACAAGTCCTAACAGTGTTTTTATCTTATAAGTTTCTAAGATGCTCCGTGCTTGACTCAGATGATCAAAGGCTTCATCCATAATGTGAAGGCGTTCGTAAAATATTCCTAAGTTGTTGTGAAGGGAAGCTAACCTAAAGAATGCAACTGTGTCATGGATCGGTGGAAGATTCTCATAGCAATTTTCCAAAATCTCAACTGCTTCTCGATACTTACTTGCAAAGTTCAAATTAACACTCTTTCTATCAGCGTAGTATATCTTTAGAGGTATATCTAACTGATAGCCTTCAAGCTCTTCTAAATATTTAATCGAGGCTGAGATATTACCTAATCTTGCATTCGCATGTGAGAGAATGATATTTACAAGTCCCATTTGCCTACCGGTAACTACTAGTTCCTGCGCTAGATTTAGATTATCTATCGCCTTAATATACTCTTCAGAGTTAAAGTAGATCATGCTAATGACAAGGTATTTGTTAAATATCTCCGGCAACTTCATAAACTGAGGAAGAAGTTCATAAACTTCGGCAACATCAGCAGATACAGTAATTTTATTTACTAGAAGGACAAGATCTGACATAAATAGATGACTTGGTAGTTTGGCTCCCAATTTGAAGTCGATATCAAGGACTCTTACAATCTCACGGAATGATTTCTCTTGTTCATATTCTGCATCGTATCTGCTATATAATCGTAGTAAGTACTTCCGCATACAGAGTAAATCACCTGCGACACGAGAGTTTTCTATTACACCCAAACAAACTTTAGGTTCATTCGTATCTACATTCTCGTAGTATTCTACAACCTTTTTTGAAATCGCAACTCTCTTGGGAGTTGATATCTCTTTAAGTAGTTTTGTTTTAGCTTCATGGAAGGTGAACCTATAGCTATCGTGTGACTTGAAAAGGATGTCATTATTAACAGCGTCATTGATTAAGAAGAAGACCTTTTTTTCATCAATTCCCAAAACAAACTCTATTAGCTTATTGGTTATCGGTGTTTCTATTGCTGAAAGTGATTTCAAGAAGTTATAATTCTCTTTTTTAAGATGACTCAACCTGCCATAGATTGGCTTAAGTAACTCTTTGCTCATCTTATATTGAGCAACTTTATACTCAAAGTTAAACTGCCCTTTTTTGAGAATATGACCTTGTTCTGTCAGCGCAATCAGCATATCTCGAATCATTCCCGGATTACCGGCACAACGGTTCCAAATATCTTCAACGAATGATACAGGTGGTTTAATCTTTACTAACTTTTCAATGTAGTCAGAAGTTTCTTTAATGGTTAGCGGCTGAACTTTGATCAATGCGCCATTCTTTAACATGCCCACTTTAGTAAAATCACTAAAACTTAAAACTAAGAAGATTCTTTGTTCTCTAATATCGACTGAAAGGGTATTTATAAAATCGATAGTCTCCGGGGTTAGGGACTGGCAATTACGGATTATAAAAATGAGAGGTTTATCCTCAGAAAGATGAACAACATAGTTCTTTGCAGATTCGAAATCTGCTCTTAAATCAACTACCGATTTATATCGAGTCTCAACCGTTTCATTTGCTTTATAAAGATACTCTTCAAAGTTAGTCGAGATATTCTCGAGGTCTTTAGAAAACTCCTTATCACTCATCGACTTAAAGTCATGAAACTCTTTTATCAAGGCATAGAAAGGATGTAATGTTTGAGGTCCACAGGAGTAATCAAATAGATATACCGAACCATCAAGAAGGTGGTATTTAAAGAGGTAAAGGAGGTTGTTTTTACCTAACCCTTTGTTACCGATAATCGCTACAGTTTTTCCATTCCCATCTTTGATACTCGGGATGTAATTCATCAATTGATGACTATAGTTATTCCTTACAATATAGCTATTAAACTTCAGATTATTAACAATACCCCATTCTTGTGAGTACGAGAATCTCTTAAGCTGAATACTATTTATGAATTGTATTATCAGACCTGCATTTGCAAACCTTTCTTCCGGGTTCTTACTGAGGAAATTGAGAAGGAACTTTTCTAACTCTATTGGAATAGCAGAATTTAATTCACGAGGGGGTTTTGGGAAGAAATGCAGCTGTTTCCCTGATATAAGGGAAGAAATA
>JAVCCX010000019.1 GCA_030765245.1 Candidatus Zophobacter franzmannii
CCATCAAGTTCAAATTGATAGAGCCCATATGGTCTATTTGAAGGTTTTGTAAATTTCAAATAATCAGTGTCAGTTTTAAACTCTCGCCAGTAAGTCAGGTCAATGTAGTCAAGAAGAATTACCTCTCTGCTTCCAGATTGTGTATCACCCGGCATACTAATATATAGGCTATTGGTTCCATGATATAAGTATGAGTTTGCTAAAGGTCGATAATTCCTAAAAATCTTTTCTCTCTGTCCTATCCAATGATTGTCATCATACTCAATCGCACCATTTTCATCATTGTCAATTAATGCTGAGTTTAAGCGAACGATAGCATGATGGTCATAGGGGATTAAATCAGGATTTATAGTTCCTGCATAAGTCAGTCCATAAAGAACAACTTCAGCATTAAAAGTCCTAATACTAGATTCTCTGGGATATTGCAAATCGAAATTGAATATTTCTAAGTTTGGAGCTGAAATGCGATTCCAAAAGAAATTATCCTCTCGGAAGAAGTTTCTATTATAGCTATATCCTCTTGCAAGATTATCCATTATCTGTTGTTTCTCAATGTGGATAGTCTGCTCAAAGGCATCCGGTCTAATAATGCCTGAAGATTCATTCACAAGTAATCCACCATTTTCAACAGCTAATCGTGAACCAGTGGAATCCTTAAGATATAAGCTATACACATTTAAGTCAGTGTAGTTGTCATAGTACGCTTCTTCACCATGATTCATCTCACCCCAAAACTCAAAATAATCCCCGTCATCAAAGCTGCCGTCAGCCTCTCCAACAAATCGAATAGGAATCACTCCATCTTTATTAGACATTTCAAGCTTTCTTGGGTCTATGTTATCCAAATCATAGCTTAACTGGAAATCATACTCATAAGCAGCTTCTCTTAGAGCATCTATGAGATATTGTTTCGTGATTTTGTAAATCCCATCTTCCTTAACCCAAAGCTGCACAACATCTACATCTGAGTTTCTTTCTATTTGGCAGTCACCGGCATAGTCCAATTCTCTCTCTTTTCTCCAATTTGAAGAAGTTTGATTGTTTAAGAAGAATTGGTCTCCCGCTTTATCAATGTAACTCCTTTCGTATCCGGATACTCTGCTTGAAGCTTTATTCCCGGATATATCTATCCTAATCCTTGCTGATTCAATCACACGAAGAGATTGGGTAGAGTTGTAGTAACTAAAGGGATAAAATGAGAAGCCACAGAATCGCCTATCAACTGCATAACCAGGTTCATTCTTTGTAAGCAATTCACTTGGATAATATGATCTTAGTGCTGAACTCTCTGTTCTAAAGGCAGAGTAGTTAAGCTGATCCCCGTCAAAACTTCGTTTATCGGTAAAGTCTAATGCAATATTCTGTTCTATTTATCTTCATAGTCAATCAGAGTAAGCTGAATATCTCCATCTAATGGTATGCCAACAATATCGGCATAGTAAGGCAATATTGGGAAACCTTCTTCACCTGTTAAAAAGGCTCTGTCAGCATTAATTCTACTGACTTCTTTCTCATTTCGGGTGGTATTATCAATTGTATAATTTGGTAGTTGGAATTCTAATAGAATATGATTCTCATCTTCTTCCAAGACCTTAAAGGGAGCACCTGCAAAGAGGCCAATAACTATAAGCCATATTAGCGGTACTAATATATGTTTTTTAGAATACATTTCAATCCTCAAAAAATTATTTATAACAGACCTTTCTGTCCAATATCAGATCTGTAAGTTTTCCCTGTAAAATCTATTTTGCTAAAATAGGTGTAAGTTTTCGTTATTGTATCAACAAGGTTATCAGCATGTGTAGTTACTGAGCAAACTCGCCCTCCACTAGTAACTAAGCTGGCTCCGTCTTTCTTTACACCGGAATAGTAAACTTTCGCCCCTGTGTTGCTTTCAAAATCACTGCTAATTTTAATCGTATCCCCTTTTCTATATTTACCGGGATACCCCTCCGACGCAGCTACAACATTTACAGCATAAGCATCTTTCCATTCAAGTTTAAGCTCTTCGATTTTATTGTCTAAAATTGCCAGACATACATCTGCAAAGTCAGTTTTCAATAACGGCAAAACCACTTGGGTTTCAGGATCACCAAAGCGACAATTAAATTCTACCACCTTTGGTCCATCTTTGGTAATCATCAATCCTGCATAGAGAACGCCCCTAAATATGCTATTCTCATCTCGCATTGCCTTTAATACTGGAGTAAATACCTTTTGGTCTACAAACTCTTTATAACTCACCGCCTTGTCTATTGGAGCGTAAGCACCCATACCACCGGTATTAGGTCCTTTATCTCCATCATAAATTGCCTTATGGTCTTGGGAGAAGATAGTAGAAACAAAGTTCTCACCATCTGTAAATGCAAAGATTGAGGTTTCCCAACCGACCATAAACTCTTCTATTACAACCTGGTTCCCGGCATTTCCGAACACTTCATCAAGCATCATCTCCTTGATTGCATCCTTTGCATCTTCCAAGTTGTTAACTATAATTACACCTTTACCTGCAGCGAGTCCATCAGCTTTTATAACCTGAGGATAGCTACAATTTTGAAGGTATTTCAACGCTTCATCATGCTTAGTGAATGAACGATATGACGCTGTCGGAACATTGCTTTTTTGCATTATCTCTTTTGCAAAAGCCTTGCTACTTTCAATTCTCGCAGCCTTTTGAGACGGGCCAACGACTCTAATCTTATGTTTTTGAAGATAGTCTGTTAATCCTTCTGCCAATGGCTGTTCAGGACCTATAAAGACAAAATCTATCTTGTTCGCATTCACGAAATCTCTAATCTGAACGAATTCCGGCAAAGAGATAGTTTCAAATTCAAGTGCAATCCCATCATTTCCGGGACTGATAATAACTTTATCTATCTTTGAGCTTTTTTGAAAAGCCTCTGCAATGGCATGCTCTCTTGCACCACTTCCCACTACAAGAACTTTCATTTAGCCTCCAAAATTATATTTATTAACATCTTAATCAGATGTATTGCTGATTGAATCCTAACTTCTTCCCGATTTCCGTCAAACCTTTTCATCTCAGAAATAGATTTATCTTCGTCACCAACAGCAAACCAAACAGTTCCAACAGGCTTCTCTTCTGTTCCACCCTCAGGACCTGCAATGCCTGTGACTGCTCCGGATACATCGGTTTCGAAGAGCCGACTTGCTCCTCTAACCATTTCCAATGCTGTTTCCTGACTCACGGCTCCATGCTTCTCCAAGGTTGATTTTGTGACCTTGAGAAGTTTCATCTTCATCTCATTTGAGTATGTAACGACTCCACCTTGCAGATACTCTGATGCACCTGCTTGATCAGTCATACTCTTACAAACTAACCCACCTGTGCAAGATTCTGCAAAAGAAATTACTAATTTCTTCTTTTTCAGTAAATCTCCCAAGACTAGGGACTGGTCAGTTAACTCTTGATTAAGAATGTTAAGCTTAATAGCTCTTGGCAAAAAGAACCCTTTTCTTTGAATCTTCACCACAAGAGATACACTTGCCATCTTCAACAGTATCCGCAGGGATACAGCGAATAGTAACTTTTAGGTCACCCTTTATCTTCTCTTCACATTCACCTGAACCACACCAATGTGATTTAGCAAAACCACCATGAATCTTTGGTTTATTAGGGTTCTTAGGAGTGAAGAACTTATAAAACTCATTCTTATCATCAATTTCTATTGTATTCTCATTTGTAAAATCTAGAGCTTTTTGATATATATTCTTTTGCATATCATCCAGAGTAGCACCGATAGATGCAACAAACTCTGTTCTATTCATACTCTGCTTATCTCGTGGTTCTTTATCTCTACGACCAAAGTAGATTGAATCATTCTCAATATCTCTCAGACCTAATTCACAGCGAATAGGGATTCCGTGTTTTATCCAGTCCCAACTTCTCTCACTGAAGGTCATATCACGAGTATCAAGCTCCACTTCTATGTTTCTCCCGTCATACACCTGGTCTTTGAGTTCATCTTTAAGATTACGGACATATTCCATGATAATCTCTTCTTCCTCTTCATTTTTAATGATAGGAATAATAGCAACATGTGCAGGTGCCACTCTTGGAGGGATAACCATTCCGTTGTCATCACTGTGAGCCATAATCAAGGCACCAATCAAGCGAGTAGAAACACCCCATGAAGTAGTCCAGGCAAACTCCTGTTCACCCTCTTTATTCTGGAATTTAATTCCTGAAGCTTCGGCAAAGTTCTGTCCAAGGAAATGAGTAGTTCCGGCTTGTAGAGCTTTTTTATCCTGCATCATTGCTTCAATACAGAAGGTAGCAACAGCACCCGGGAATCTCTCTTTCTCTGACTTCTCTCCCTTGAATACAGGGATTGCAAGATAGTTCTCTGAGAAATCAGCATAGACATCAAGCATCTTAGTTGTCTCTTCCCATGCCTCTTCACGAGTAGCATGAGCAGTGTGACCTTCCTGCCATAAGAATTCAGCAGTTCTGAGGAACAGACGGGTTCTAAGTTCCCATCTTACAACATTTGCCCACTGATTTATAAGCAGTGGTAAATCTCTATATGAGTTGATCCAACGCGCAAACGAAGCACCAATAATAGTCTCACTTGTTGGGCGTACAATATATGGTTCAGCCAGTTCACCGGCGACCTTCAATCCACCCTTACCGTCTGGTTCAAGGCGAGAATGAGTAACAACAGCGCACTCTTTGGCAAAGCCTTCTACATGTTCCGCTTCCTTCTCAAAAAAGCTCTTCGGGATAAAGATTGGGAAGTAGGCATTCTTATGCCCTGTGTCTTTAAACATCTTGTCTAAATGCTTCTGTACATTCTCCCAAATAGCATATCCCCATGGCTTAATTATCATACAGCCACGAACATCACTATTCTCAGCTAAGTCAGCTAATTTGATAACCTGCTGATACCATTCAGCATAGTTATCTTCTCTCGTTGGAACGATTGCAGTTTTGGCTTTTTTGCCCATTTTATATTCTCCTGATTTCAATAATAATTATAACATATCCTTTTATCGACCTTTATACATAGTGTCAACCTAAATTTCGGGGATAACTATTAGGGCTTTTGCTTAATCAGAATATTGCTGTGTATGTGTATAAATGGATATGGTTTGGGAATTGATTATGAGTTAACCTACATTTGATAGGTCAACTCAAGCCTATGCTAAGAGTGCTATGACCGCAAATATGACACTTTTCTTTTAACTTACATTATTCTTTAACTCTAATTAGCTATCAATATGCCTATCTTCTGGAGTTGATTTTCATTTCATAATTAATCCTTTTCAGGAAGGAATACGTTTGTTTCAGATTGAGTTTGGGTCGTTTTGAATTACCTGTTTTGTCCTGAGGATTTCTTGGGTATAATCATGTGTTGAATGGAGAGATTAAGTAATTACTATTATTATTTAATGTGTTAAATGTTCAGACAACAGGAATTTTTATCTTCTTCTGGCTAATACTTCAGTACGACAAGTATATGTGGCCTTAAAACCAAACTCTTCCGGTGTGCGTTAAGTTACAATACATTTTATTGTGATATATATTCAAACACTAAGAGTACATTAGTGAATCGGTTAAGAGAATTAACTCCTTCTTGAATAAACAGCCAGCTTTCCTTGTATTTACTTACATAAGAATCTGAATCACAAGGTGCCATAAATTGTTTTAGGAGCTTTATAATATCTTCACTATCTGGATTATCATTAACAAAATTATTTGCTTTGGTAGTCTTTTCAGA
>JAVCCX010000160.1 GCA_030765245.1 Candidatus Zophobacter franzmannii
ACTACTCATTACTCCCTGAATTCCCTGCTTGCAAGGAAAAAGAACTGTTCCTTAAGGCTCATCAACTCTTTGAAAAACACAATCGAACGAAGGTCTTATATCAAGCATTTGGGAATAGATACCTCAGACACAATCCTCCTGCTGAACCTCTTTCTCAACCTGAAATGGATGAGATTTACGGACTTTTCTATTCAAGGAAACCACATCCATCTTATGGCAAAGCATCGTTTAAAGCATTTGATCAGATTAAAGAGTCTGTTACCTCTCATCGTGGTTGTTTTGGCGGTTGTAACTTCTGTGCAATTGGTTGTCACCAGGGTAAGAGTATTAGTTCTCGTTCCCAGGAATCCATTATTAACGAGATAAAGCAGATCACTGAACACAATTACTTCAAAGGCACTGTTTCAGACATCGGTGGTCCGTCTGCGAATATGTACCAAATGAGTTGTCGCCAGGGTATTAGTAAAACATGCCCGAGGCTCTCATGTATATATCCAAATATTTGTCCTCACTTGAATTACAACCATAAGCCGAATCGTGACCTTCTGGATGCTGCTTTGAATATTCCTAAGGTTAAACATGTGTTTGTCGCCTCAGGCATCCGTTTTGACCTTGCAATGAACGATAAGAAGTATATTCGGATGATATCTGAACGGCATACCGGTGGTCATTTAAAATTAGCTCCGGAACATGCAGTTGATAAAGTCTTGAAATTGATGAATAAGCCTTCTGCAACGAGTTACCTGCAATTTTGTGAGAAGTTCTCGGCAATCTCCAAAGAAAGCGGAAAACAACAACAGATTATTCCCTACCTGATTGTTGGCCATCCCGGAACAACTCTGAATGACGCTATTGAACTTGCCCTCTTTCTTAAGAGAAATGGGATTAGACCTGAACAGGTTCAAGAGTTTACGCCTACTCCAATGTCTATTTCAACGACTATGTACTATACAGAATTGGATTATTCAACAGGTAAGAAGTTGCCTGTTCCTAAAGGGCGTGAAATTAGACTCCAGAAGGCATTGGCTCAGTGGTTTATGCCAGCAAATAGAAAACTTGTTCATGAAGCTCTCCAGAAAGCCGGTAGGCTCGATGTAGAAAAAGAGTTGTACGGAGGCAAGAAGACTGAAACTCACTCATCTACAAATAAAAGTAAAGATAGATATAGAAAGAAGCGAAGATAGATTATTGCTTTAGATGATCATTTAGCTCTTCTACAAGCAAATCAACCTTTGTGCATGGATTATTGTTCCTTGAATCGTAACCTAATTCCGACTTATCCCCTTTGGACTCTCTGAGTCTCCTCGCGTTATCGAATGCAATATATTGGCTATCAAGTAAAGAATAGTACATATCAGTTGAGTTCTTCGTATATTTCTTTTCCCTAGCTTTTGTTAGCAAGGATTCAAACTGTGTACGGCTCAATCCTGTATTTCTATATTCGTAATGAAGCAGATGCCATAGTTCAAAACATTCATTAGAATAGGCTATCTTAAATTTTACATCTTTAGCTCAGCGAACCTTTAGCAATCTTGAAGGCATTATCATAGTTATCTTTTCAAATGAGTCTTTATCCATTACAATCCAGACAGTTTCAAAAGTTTTACCTAACCCTTTAAACTCCTTCCATTCCTTTTTAGAGTATTGTACTAAGCTTTTTGTATTTCTACCAGCACCTATCACTTCAACTCTAATCCCTATAGTTCTGAACGATTTAAAATAATTTGGCTCTGTTTTTGTTCCTTCACAGACTATCAGTATACTACCTTTATTAAGTCTCTCTTCCTCTTTCCTTTTAGATACTTCATTCAGTTTCTGCTTTTTTAAAAAATCTTTACTCCCCATGGCAATCTCCATCAATTTCATCAAAATTACCAAGGTAAGGAATACCTCCATATTTACCCATCATATAGTCTTGCATGTATGAAGCTCCTTTACGAATTCCTTGGATAGAAGATAAAGAAAATAACTCCGACTCACCATATTTATTTTTATCAGTAATATATACTTGATCTCTTCTAATTGTTCTTGAAGTTAGTAGCGTTTGTGAATTATGGGCAGAAAATATTAGCTGTGCTTTGCCTTCTGGAACTGAATTTACATAATCAAATACCCATTTTAACAATGCTGGGTGTATGCTATTATCCAGTTCATCAATAAGAACTGGAACTTCCATCTCAATTGACCTAAAAATAGGTCCAAGAATTCCTAATAGCTTATTGCAATTTATTGAATTCAATTGCTTATAGCTCTTAATTATATTATTCAGAATTTGACTATTATAAAGTATAGATAAAAGCTTAATATTGGGGATACCCATCATTGATTAAAAACTACTTAAAAAAAACAGTTTACAAGCTTTTAAAACAATTAATAATGACGAAAATCTATTGTGAGGATTTATTGTTAGAAAATATCCGTACTACAGCAAAGCATACAGCAGTTTACAGCATAGGGAATATCGCGATAAAGATACTCGGTTTCATGCTGTTACCATTATACACAGATAAGCTATCTGTTGGTGATTTTGGTACTCTCGGACTGCTAGAAGTGACTGCAGCTTTCATGGTCGCTGTATTCGGATTTAGAATTCCAACTGCTATGATGCGTTGGTGTGCCAATGCAAAGTCACCGGAAGAAGAGAAGTCTGTAATTTCTACTTCAATCCTTACACTCTTAGCAATACTTGGACTCTATCTTGTAGGTTCATATTTTCTTAGAGGTACTTACTCCCATCTAATTTTCCAGAGGGATGACTTTATCCCTTTTCTAACAATTCTATTTATCTCAGTTACTTTCGAAATATTTAATCAGATCCCATTTGAACTAATCAGATTCCATCAGAAATCATTTCTATATACTTTCCTGATGTTTGTCAGACTCGGAGCAATGCTTGGGCTGAATATTTACTTCATTGTTTTCTTGAATAAAGGAGTTTATGGTATAGTTTTAAGTGCCATGATAAGCAATGCATTGATTACTCTAATCACCATCCCTTATCTGCTTAAACAGCTCACACCAAAGTTTAATGTTACTGTCTTGAAAGAGATGCTAATCTATAGTTATCCTCTAATCTTCTCACAAGTATCAACCATGCTTCTCTCAATGTCAGATAGATATCTATTGAACCACTTCTCAACCAGAGAACAAGTTGGGCTTTATACACTTGCATATAAGTTTGCTACAGTGATAAATGTATTTGTCCTTACTTCCTTCCAGATGGGATTCTTACCAATCGCCTATAAGATGTATGATAAACCGGAAGCACAAAGGTTCTTCGCAAAGACACTTACTTACCTTGTTTTTATTACAATGATAACAGCCCTTGGCCTTTCATTCTTCTCCAGAGAAGTTATCCAGCTAATGGCTAAGAATAGCGATTATTGGGCTGCTTACACAGTTATTCCAATTATCTCACTAGCATTAGTCTTTAAAGGCGTACAGTGGGTAATCTCATTGGGACTTCATTATGTTAAAAAGACAAAGTACAATGCTATGATTGTCCTCATCTCGGCCTTAGTAAACATCATCTTAAACATCCTATTGATTCCAAAGTATGGTATCTATGGTGCAGCATTTACTACTCTTTTCTCGATGATTGTAATGTCGATACTCTATCATCAGATTGCACAACGACACTATCCTGTTCGTTATGAGATAGGCAAACTTATCGCTCAAATAGTCTTAGGAGTTTCGCTATTCTTAATATCCCTTACATTCTATAACCTCCCGATGTTACCAAATGTACTTCTCAAACTACTCTTAGTAGCTAGCTATCCGTTCATCCTCTATCTCTTCAAGTTCTATGAACCTATCGAGTTAGATAGAATGCGTGGTTTCTGGAAGAAGTGGAAAAACCCTCTCACCTGGGCATCTCATCTCCCTGAGTTGTTTAAGGATTAGGCAATGAGAAGAAAACCAAAAGGCAATTTCTGTGAGATTAAGCGTCACAGGATAATTACACCTTCTATCTGTAGTATTTGCGAAAGGATTGGCTTCTGCAAGTCCTTCCGTGAGTACTATATGAAGAATAAACGCTTTTATCGTAACTTCGTATATGATTTAGCAGAAAAATTTCCAGATAAATATCAAGTGGAGGTAGTATTTATGGCTACAAAAGAAACATTTATCCAAATCGTGGATAAGAAAACCGGAAACATTGAGAAGATAATCAGCATGGAAACACTTAACGCATTGCCGATTGAAGAGAAGATTAAGTTCGCCAGAGGTAAGATACTTTATCAGGTAGCATACCAGATTGAACCTATTGTGAAGATTGAAATGAAAAAGAAACCAATCATTGAAGAGATGGTTTTTGAAAAAGAGGAAACTGTAGAGAAACCTGCACCTAAGAAGAAAGAGATAGCAAAGCCTAAGAAGACAACCTCAAAAGCTAAGAAATAGTTAGGACTTACTCCTTTGCAATTTAGCAGTAAGTCTTTGCTTTCGGTGCTGCCATTTTGCGTGGTAATCACTGTTTGCCAGAGGTAAACTTTGAAGGAAAGCCATAGCCTGCTCTGTATATTGCAAGGCAAGTTCGCTATTCTTGCTTTTGTGCTCTGCATATTTTGCAAGCTCTTCTAAGGCAGTGAGATTATCAGTTTTAGCTAGTTGTTCCCAAACCGGGACAGCGTTCTGATAGTCAGCACGGCGTTTATAGAGCAAACTTAATCGAAGTAGAGTTGATTCGTCGGTCTCATCTTCTTGGTTGGATTCAAGGATTCCTACAGCCTTATCTGTCATTCCGGCAACCTCGTAGTACTTACTGCAAGGAAGTAGATGTTCTTGAACATCAGACGGATTTGCAATAATATTGCTTAGGTAATCGAGAAGAACAGGCATACTCAGAATATCGATGGTATTATGATCATGGATTTTAACTATATCACCTGTGTATCCGGTCTCTAAGAAGTTAAAGTAAGCCCAGGGAATCTTCCATCCCGGGATTTCATCCTCATCCACCCTATCATACTTCAGGATTTCTCTCTCTATAGTTTGCAAGGAACAATCCGTTAGTTTTCCTCTCCAAAACCTTCGTACTAAATGGAGCAAATCCAACTGATACTTATCTTTAATCCGATAGTTTATTCCATGAAAATCATAGCGTGACTGCAATAGATTCATATCATAGCTCTTACCATTATAACTAACAATCAAGTCATACTTCTCAAAGATTTCCCGTAGTTCAATTAGTAGAGTCAACTCAGAAGCAGGGTCCGGTAAAAACCAGCGTCTAACAACAAACTTATCATCTTCAAAACTCCCGAGTCCTACCAATACAGCATAGGACCCACCTCCGGTATTTAATCCGGTAGTTTCTGTATCGACGAAGAGATATTTAGAGCTTGGGATATCAAAGGGTAACTTCTCTTTCTTAATAATAGCTTCGGGAATTGCTGGAACAGAAAGGAGGCATTCACCGAATATCATTCCGATTTCAAAGCTCTTTTCTGAATAGAATACATCACCTTCATCCCGGTGAATATAGGTCCCTTCAATATCTTCATGAATAGTGCATTCGGTTTGTTCAATAGCTTCACTGCTCTTATCTTCCAGGTCTTTGAAGATTGCATCCCAACCTTTCATTATTGCCTTCCTCTATTCAGCTCTTCGAGCATCTCAAGCACTATCTCTTTTGCTCCTTCTCCCTGTTCAGCTACAGGTCCAACACAGGCAGGGCATCCACTTGAGCAGGAACAAGCTTTTACATGTCTCTCTCCCTCTGTTAACAGCTTAGGGAAGATTTCGTAGAGCTTCTTTGAAAGTCCGACTCCTCCGGCTGCACTGTCATGGAAAATTACAGCACACTCTTCGTGTGAGAGATTATTATTTGCTTTGAAATTTACTCTGATATCCTTACTATCACACATCAGATAAATCGGGGCAATGTTTCTTAATAGATAGGATAATCCGGCAAGTCCACTCTGGATAATCAGTTTGCGTTCAGCTTCCTTGTGACAAGCAGAGCATAGGATTATAAGATTCTCAGGTCCATTTGCCTTCAATCTACTTGGGAATGTCCTAAAGGGTTGAATATGGTGTACATCAAACGACTTCTCAAGTTCCTGAGCACCACAAGCCTGACATGTATGTTTATCCCTGTCCCTGATAATCTTCTTTAGATTACTCCATCCGGGACCATAATCGTTTTGTTCATTGTTCCAGACGCCTTTCTCTTTCAGGAGTTTAATCGTTTCCTCTTTGAATCCGAGCCAAAATCCGTCAGTAATCAGGTGAAGGGGCGGCATCTCAAGCTCATGATAACTTAAAATCTCATTCGTATGCCATTTCATTCGTTTATAACCGGTAACAGTATCTGTCACCTGTATCTGCCCTATATACGCATTCAAACTATCAGCGTCCTTATCATCATACTTCTCCAGAAGCTCATACTCGGTCTTACTCATAACCTGTGTGAAGTAGTCACACTGCATCCGTTCCAACACAGCTTCCTTCTTCTCAAAGTCTAATTTTTCTACATAAAAGGTCTCGCCATTATGGATATAGATAGCCTCAGGATGCACCATCCAATAGGCACTCGGTTCATCCACTATCCCGACTGTTATTCCATCTGCTTGAAGTCTAAAACTACTACCTCCTGTACTTCTCAAGGAAAACTTCTCAGCAGGGAATTCAGTAGATTTCCAATAGTGTTTATCTCGTGATTTGTAACTCTTTCCCATCTTCTGCAAAAGTTGCATATATCTCTGTAAATCTTCTTGTTTCAGATCTCCAAACTTCTCATCATCGAGAAATGGTTTCTCAAATAGTGCACATTGTAGATGGAATAATAAGATATAGGGATTGTCAGGGTTGATAAGCGGTTCTTCAGGAGAACGCTCTAAGAGATACTCAGGATGTTGAACAAGATACTGGTCAAGCAGTCCGGAACCTGCTACGAAGATTGTCATCGATTCTGTTGCTTGCCTTCCTGCTCTTCCACTTTGTTGGAATACGGAGGCAATACTCCCGGGATATCCACTGATTACAACATTATCAAGCCCACCAATATCAATCCCAAGTTCAAGGGCATTGGTTGCAACAACCATCTTTATCTCTTCATCCCGAAGTCTTTTCTCAATCTCTCTTCGCTCCTGAGGTAGATAACCACTTCGGTAACCTAGGATACTATCTTTCATCGAGCCTTCAGCCGTCTGAAGATATGATACTAGTAGTTCCACAGACCTTCTTGTTACAGTAAATATCAAGGTCTGACCGGGAAAATCATGGAGAAAGGAACCAATCCTTACTGTCTCCTGGATTATATTTCTTCTTATTCCTAACGCTTCGTTCACAACAGGTGGATTATAGATAATAAAATGACTCTCTCCGTGTGGGGAACCATCCTCATCTACTACTTCAAACTCTGATTCAATCAAACACTTTACAAAGGGTCTAATTCCTGATAGAGTCGCAGATGTTAGGATAAACTGAATATTGCCACCATAATGTTTTGATATTCTCTTTAGACGTCTTAACAGATTGGCAAGATGAGAACCAAATACACCTCTGTAGATATGTACTTCATCGATAATCACATAACGCAATCTGGCAAAGAACTTACTCCATTTTGTATGATTAGGCAAGATGCCAAGATTCAGCATGTCAGGATTTGTCATAATAATCCGTGAACTCTCTCTTATCTTTGTTCGCTTTTCCGTTGGAGTATCACCGTCATATATGCTAGGTTTCTCTTTGATCCCACATTCGCTCATCAAGGCACTCAGTTTATTAAATTGGTCCTGCGCTAAAGCTTTCATAGGGAACATCAGAAGGGCAGTCGAATTTCCTCCCTGAAGAAGGTCATTGATAATTGGCAATTGATAACAGAGACTTTTACCACTGGCAACACCGGTTGTAATAACCGTGTTACGCTTATTCAGAATATGCTCAATCGCTTCATTCTGATGAGAGTAAAGCTGAACAATATGCTGTTTATCAAGCATCTTCACAATAGTCGGATGAATTCGTGAAGGTATCTCTTTAAACTTTGCAGCTTGCATCGGTTTGTCAGCTTGTATCGCTATATTGTTTCTGAAAGATGGGTTCTCTGTAAAGTATTCGTACATCTGTATCCTTCTCTGTCTGATAAGCTTTTCCTACACCAAGATTGATTTATGTCAATGATAAAAACATCTGCCATGGTGAGTGATGCGAAGCATTGTATCGAACCATGGTCTAGTTTAGATTTACACTCTTCGAAACAGCTGATTTCATCAGTCACTCAAGATGACTGCAGGTTTGTATAGCTTAATCATCTTAACTCCCAACATTCTGCTACTACAATTTACGCTCCGACAATACTTAGTAGTCTCTTAGTAGACACTTAGTACTCTCTTAGTACTCTCTTAGTCAAACCACTAAGTTATACACAATTTGTGTATAACTTTCTAGTAACCCTTAAGAAAGTATTGAAGTAGAGCCTTAGTGGAGTATAAAAAGTGAAGAGAAATTTGAAATCAGTTTTAAGAAAATGATTGTGCAGTAAAAATATACAATCGAGTAGGAGGAATACCATTAGTTGGTATTCCGTCCTCTCACACCACCAAGCATACCGTTCGGTACTTGGCGGTTCAATAGAATTAACATACTC
>JAVCCX010000152.1 GCA_030765245.1 Candidatus Zophobacter franzmannii
CAGAATTTGATGAGATTGTTATTCAGAGGTTTGTCGCAGAATACAACTCTGCTAGAACGCCTAATCCCTGCACAATTTGTAATCCTACAATCAAGTGGGGAGCCTTCCTTGATGCACTGATTGCACTTGGCGCCGATAAGATTGCTACCGGGCATTATGCTCGCATTGTTGAGGAAGATGGAGTAAAGTATCTTCAAAAAGGATCAGACTCTGCAAAAGATCAAACATACATGCTCTGGGGTTTAAGTCAGGAGCAACTCAGCAGGACTCTATTTCCTGTCGGTGATATGATTAAAACTGAATTAAGACGACTTGCTATCGTAAGCGGTTTACCTGTTGCCTCTAAGCGAGACAGTCAGGAAATCTGCTTTATCCCCGGTAAATACCAAGACTTTATTAAGAATGAAATCGAAATAAAGAAAGGTGAGATTGTGCTTCCAAATGGCAAGGTCATTGGGGAACACAGTGGACTACCATTTTATACAATAGGACAACGCAAAGGTTTGAATACTCCGTGGACAGACCCTCTATTTGTTCTGAGTATGGATTCAAGTAAGAATCGTCTTATCGTTACAGATAATCCCGATGATCTCCTCCAGGATGAATTCAAGATTACCGAGACAAATTGGTTTGGAAAACCTCCTCGGAATACTGATAATCTTACAGTAATGATTAGATATAACAGCAGAGCAGTCAAAGTTTCCACAATTAACAAGAAAGGCGAGTTCTACAAGATTAAATTAGCGACTCCAAAGAAGTCCATCACACCAGGCCAGTCAGTCGTTTTCTATAGGGGTGACTTGCTTGTTGTTGGCGGAGTAATCGTTTAGATTAGTTTATGAATATCTATCTTCAGCTTTTTACTACCTTCTTACGAATAGGTGCCTTTACAATTGGAGGTGGATATGCGATGCTTCCTCTAATACAACATGAGGTCGTTGATAAGAAGGGCTGGTTAAGTGAGGATGAATTCCTTAATTGCACTGCTCTTTCACAATCTTCCCCCGGACCTATAGCTGTTAATATCGCTGTTCTTACAGGATATAGAACTCATAAATTCTGGGGTTCAGTTTGCACTACACTCGGTGCCGTTCTTCCTGCTATATTTATTATGACAGGAGTCGCTGCCCTATTTTCTCATTTCTATGGACAGAAAGCTTTGGATCATATCTTTGCGGGGATAAGACCTGTTGTTACAGCCTTGATTGCTTCAGCTGTCATCAAAATGGGAAAGAATTTCAGATTCAGAGGTTACTTTGTTGGTGCAATCGCCCTGTTATTGGTTGTTGTCCTGAAAGTATCACCTATCTATGTGATACTCGGTAGTATTTCGATTGGAGTTATTATCCACTTTATAAAGGGGAAGAAATGATCTACCTAGAACTCTTCCTTACCTCTCTTAAAATTGGACTTTTCAGCTTTGGGGGTGGCTATGCAATGTTACCTCTCATCCGAACTGAAGTCGTCAGCAAAGGATGGATGACTGCACCTGAATTCATTGATATGGTCGCTATCTCACAAATGACTCCTGGTCCCATTGCTATTAATGCCTGCACTTTTGTAGGCTACAAAATGGGGGGATGATGGGTTCTTTCGCTGCCTCAGCAGGAATGATTCTACCACCTTTTATCTTCATGTCAATTATAGCAGTTATCTGGATGAAGTTTGCAGAAGCAGATGTAGTCCAACAAGTTTTCAAAGTCCTTCGCCCCACAACTATTGGTCTCATAGGTTCAGCCGCAATTCTCATTGCCGGTAATTCCCTAGTTAACTGGCAATCTATAATCCTCTTTTTACTAACATTAGTCATTCTTCTTAGATTAAAAACAAACCCCATCTGGCTAATTTTAGCGGGTGGATTAGTTGGCTTTTTATTGAAACTGTAGTAATCTTTATTTTTTTTTATCCCAGCCCTGAATGGGCTGAATATGAATAGCCATAGGCGTGAGCCTATGGTATGATTCTCCCAAATAGCAACAGCCCTACACGGGCTGAAGATGTTGTTCTTTTACTTCACCATTTGCAAGGGTTCGCTTTGCTCAACCATTCCAAAGGTAAAGGGCTAGTCTGTCTACTTTGTCAACAAAATCTGTTTGAAAAAGAAAAAATATTGCTCTAAATTGTGGAGATAATATGTTGTCATAAAATAATATTATTTACTGGAGGAAGTATGATTAACTTTGACCCAAAGAAAGTTATGAACATCAGAATCCCGGATACATTACCGGAAAAGAAAGCCTTTGACCCACAATTCAGAAGAGCCCCAAACCGTGGTCTTGACCTCAATAGAAAAGAGATAGCTCTCGCAGTCAGAAATGCACTACGCTATGTCCCGGTGCAATATCACGCTGAGATGGCTCCTGAGTTCTTAGAGGAACTTATGACAATGGGACGCATCTATGGTTACCGTTATCGTCCGGCCGGAAGACTTTATGGCAAACCTGTTGAAGAGTATAAAGGTAAATGTGAAGCCGGTAGAGGTCTCCAGGTTATGATTGATAACAATCTTGATTTTGAGATAGCCCTTTATCCATATGAACTTGTGACTTACGGCGAGACAGGTCAGGTTATGCAAAACTGGATGCAGTATCGTCTTATTATGGCCTATCTTGAAGAAATTACAGAAGAGCAGACACTTGTTGTTTCCTCAGGACACCCGGTGGGACTTTTTCCTTCAAAACCGGATGCTCCACGCGTTATCTCTACCAATGGCCTCGTGATAGGTAATTGGGATGATCCTGTGAATTTTAAGCGTCTTACAGCCCTTGGTGTGGCTAATTATGGTCAGATGACTGCCGGTGGTTGGATGTATATCGGTCCACAAGGCATTGTGCATGGAACATATATCACAGCTCTTAATGCTGGTCGTAAATACCTCGGGATTCCTGAAGACAAGGATATGCAGTGTTCGTTCTTTATCTCATCAGGTCTTGGTGGCATGTCTGGTGCTCAACCTAAAGCTGTCGAGATTGCCGGTGGTATCGGTGTTATCGCTGAAGTAGAATATAGCAGAATCGTTACTCGTCACGAGCAGGGATGGGTTTCGCTTATTTCAGATGATTTGGCTCAAATTGTAGCCTGGATGAAAGAGTATCGCGAGAAGATGCAACCTATCTCAATTGCCTATCATGGTAATATTGTGGATATGCTTGAGTACTTTGATGAAAATGATGTTAAGGTTGAGCTTGTTTCTGACCAGACCTCTTGTCACGCTGTTTATGAGGGTGGCTATACACCTGCGGGTATTTCTTTTGAGGAGGGGCGTGAAATAAATAGAGATAATCCTGCGAAGTTCAAAGAACTCGTTGATGAGTCGCTTCGTCGTCACTATCGTGTAATCAAACGCCTTACTGAAAAAGGATCTTACTTCTGGGATTACGGTAATAGTTTCATGGCATCTGTCTTTAATGCAGGTGAGAAAGCGATCGCAAAGAATGGTAAAGACACCTTTGATGGCTTCATTTGGCCTTCCTATGTGGAAGATATAATGGGACCTGTTTGTTTTGATCGTGGTTACGGACCATTCCGTTGGGTTTGTCTTTCAGGAAAGGACTCTGATTTACATACAACCGATGAAATTGCAATGTCATGCATAGACCCTTCCAAGAGCTCACTCGATCGTGATAACTATCGTTGGATTGAGACTGCTGAAGACAATAAACTCGTAGTTGGCACAAAGGCTCGGATTCTCTACTCTGATGAAGAGGGGAGAATTAAGATTGCCCTTAAATTTAATGCAATGATTCGTGAAGGTAAGATTGGACCAGTAATGCTTGGCCGTGACCATCATGATGTATCCGGTACAGATTCACCTTTCCGTGAGACTGCCAATATCTATGATGGCAGTAATGTTATGGCAGATACATCAGTTCAATGCTTTGCCGGTAATGTCGCCCGTGGAATGACACTTGTTGTTCTTTCTAATGGTGGTGGTGTTGGCATCGGTCGCTCATCTAATGGAGGAAACGGTATTCTCCTTGATGGAACCGAACGAATGGACGCTATAATCAAGTCAGCCCTCTCATGGGATGTTATGGGTGGAGTCGGTCGTCGTAACTGGGCAGGTAATGCCAACGCAGTTGAAACCTCAGCTAAATGGAATGAGAAACATGCAGATGAAGGTCAAATCACTATCCCTTATCTCGCTGATGACTCACTCCTTAATAAACTTATTGATGAGAAAGTGAAATAGATTATTCGGAGCCTGCTTGCGGGCTCCACTACTTTTGGAGATATAATGGCACAAAACAAACATTGGGATAACTTTAAATCCCTCTTATTCATGATTTGGGTTCTCTGGATTCCCATGTTGTTTACTTTACCTTTTTTAGCAATTGGCCTAATCTTGAAAGGGATAAGACTGACTAAGGCAGGTAACAGATTTA
>JAVCCX010000004.1 GCA_030765245.1 Candidatus Zophobacter franzmannii
AAACAATAGTCTGTGTTCTCGTAAACGAAGCCTTCTCGTTTAATATCATCTAATGAATTTGGTGTAAGATATACTTCACACCCTTTTCTAACATCAATATTAAGAGATTTATCCTTAACAAGAGCTTTGAGTTTATCAATAGCATTTGAAATTATAGCAGAATCAGTATTATACATACCTTTAAGATAATGAGGTGTAGCGAAAACAGTTGTTACACCGTTTTCGCACATCTGCTGAATAATATTCATTACTGCTTTCTCGTCATTCGACCCATCATCAACATGAGTCAAAATATGAGAGTGTATATCAATCATTTAAGGTAATCTATCCTTTATAATATGTACAAATTCCATCAAGACTTCATTGTGAGGCATGTTTTTAATCATCCTTGCCGAGTCATTCAACAGCTTTTCAGCAGTCTTCTTTGACTTTTCCAACCCAATGAGTCCGGGGTAATCTGCTTTGTTCTTTCTTTTAATCCTAAGTTCCTGTTCTTCATCATCTACACTACCTATGTCTCCAAGTATATCGTTCACTATATAATAGGCTAATCCAATATTCATAGCAAAGTTACCAAGAGTAATCATCAGGTTTTCTTCAGTTCCATTTATAATACAAGCCATTTCTGTTCCAGCTTGTAGTAAGGAACCCATCTTTTTCATGTAGATATATTTTAGAACATTTATTCGGATATTCTTTTTTATTGAAATCTGATCAACAGCTTCTCCACCAATATACCCATGAGATGATAGAGTTCTTGATATTGTTCTAATACATTGAATTGCTTTCTTCTTATCAGATATCTCAGCTAATACGCCGTACGACATCGTTATAAGAGAATCACCTGCTAAAATTGCAGTAGCAGGATCAAACTCTAAATGAGCACTCTTCTTTTCATAGAAAAAATCAACATCATTAAGATTCGGCAAAGAACTGTGTATAACCATCGCTTTATGCACCATCTCTAGAGCACAGGCACATGGGATTACAGGAGATAATGTATTAACATTCTTCTTACCTCTAAGCATCTCATGAACTGCAAAAACCATTATCGGATACCAACGCATACCTTCAGCGTATAGCACATGGTTTACAGTTTTCTTCAACTTAGGGTGCGCATCCTCAATAGTATCAATATACTTATGAAGATTATCTTCTAAAATCTTCTGTCGCGATTCAAAGTATTTCTGAACAAGCAAGACTTACTCCTTATCTCCATTAGAATCCTTAACTTTATCGTCTGTTGCTTCAACAGACTCATCTTCCACTTCATCATGACGATTAGTTGGTATAACAGTTATGTCAAATACTTTATCTTTATTTTTAAGATTAATTAATGTAACACCCTGTGTATTTCTACCAATTGAGTTAATTTCTGATACATGTTGCCTGATAATCATACCATTCTTGGTAACAATCATCAGATCATCTTCATCATTAACTTTCATCAACGAAACGAGCTCGCCATTTCTAGTCGTAGTCTTTAGTGTTATGACACCTTTAGTTCCTCTATTTTTGGTTACATAAGAGCCTAAATCAGTTCTCTTACCAAAACCACATTCACTAATTGCTAAGAGTGAATCTTCGGTCTCAGGGTCAGTTGCAACCATTGAAACAACATTATCATCATTTCTGAGAGTTATGCCTCGGACACCTTGTGAGTTCCTACCGACAGCTCTAACTTGCACCTCATTAAATCTATTGCAATATCCATGACGAGTAGCTAAGATTATGTCATCCGCACCGTTAGTAATCAGAGCTTCGATTAGCTCATCTCCTTCAACAAGTTTAATAGCAATTATACCACTTGATCTTGGATTAGAGAATTTACTAAGAGTGGATTTCTTGACTAAACCTCTCTTAGTTGACATCATTATATATTTATCATCCTGATTAAGGTTCTTTGTAGAAACAAAGGCTTCAATCTTCTCATCAGTTTTTAAAGGAAGCAGATTTACTATTGCTTTACCCCTTGATAAACGCGAGCCATCCGGTATCTCATAAACTTTAAGCCAGAAGCACTGACCGAAGTTGGTAAAGAAGAGGATATAGTCATGCGTTGATGCGAGGAAGATGCTCACTACGAAGTCAGTTTCTTTGAGGTTAGATCCCCTAAGACCACGACCTCCCCTACCCTGACTCTTATATGAACTTGCAGTCATTCTTTTTATATAACCCTGATGTGATATCGTAACCACAACAGTCTCTTCAGGAATTAAATCTTCAATTGATAAATCACCTGTGTCAGCAACGATGGAAGTACCACGAGGATCAGCATACTTATTTTTGATATAAGCAATCTCATCCTTAATCATCTGCATCTGCAGTTCGCGAGTTGAAAGTAATTCTCTTAACCCTGATATCTTTGAAAGTATCTCATTATACTCTTGTTCAATCTTATCTCTCTCTAAGCCGGTTAAGCGCTGGAGTCTCATTTCGAGAATAGCTTTAGCTTGTCGCTCGCTAAATTTAAACTTCTCCTGTAACTTTTCAGAAGCTTCAGGAGCATTTTTAGACGCTCTAATTGTTGCTATAACTTCGTCAATATGATCTAGGGCAATTCTAAAACCTTCTAAAAGATGGAGTCTTGCTTCTGCATTACGAAGTTCAAAATTAGCTCTACGGACAATTACTTGATGTCTGAAGTCTATGAACTGTTGTATCATAGTCTTCATATCTAATATTTTAGGTATCCCATCTACAAGACAAAGGTTAATTACACTAAAAGTAGATTGAAGTTGAGAGTATTTATATAGTTTGTTGAGAACAATTGAGGCATCGGCATTACGCTTTACTTTTATTACAAGGCGCATTCCCTGACGACCTGATTCATCTCTAATATCACTAATCCCTTCGATCTTCTTAATCTTAACCAGGTCAGCAATCTTCTCAATCAAGAGAGTTTTGTTCAACTGATATGGAATCTCTGAGATAATGATATATTCAGCATCTTTCTTAATCTCAATATCAGCTTTACCTCGAACCTTAAGTTTTCCTCTCCCGGTTTCAAAATAATCATGGATAGGTGTCTTACCGACGATAAAACCTTTTGTTGGGAAATCCGGTCCCTGAATGTATGGCAAGAAATCCAGTGGTTGCATATCCGGATTGTCAACTAAAGCTACAACACCATCACAGACTTCTCCCAGATTATGGGGAGGCATACTTGTTGCCATACCAACCGCAATACCACTAGAACCGTTAACAAGAAGATTCGGTATTTTCGCAGGGAAGATAACCGGTTCTTTTCTTGTCTCATCGTAATTTGAACGATAATCTACTGTCTCTTTATCTAAATCATCCAACATTTCAGTTGTAATTCTCTGCAGTCTTGCCTCAGTATAACGCATAGCAGCAGGTGGATCACCATCAATTGAACCAAAGTTACCCTGACCGTCAATAAGTGGGTATCTCATATTCCAGGGCTGAGCCAATCTTACAAGAGTTGGATAAACTACCTGTTCACCATGGCGATAGTACTTACCTGATGTATCACCGGCAATCTTAGCACATTTTCTGAAATGAGCACCGGGTTTCAGGTTCAATTCATGCATTGCGAAGATGATTCTACGTTGAGAAGGTTTAAGACCATCTCTAACATCCGGCAAGGCACGCGCTACAATCACACTCATGGAATATTCCATGTATGATTTCTTTAATTCATCCTCTATCTGTATGGGTATAATTCTTGAATCTGTATCTTTCATTCTTTCTCCCCTTAAATATCCAGGTTCTTCACATATTTTGCATTGGCTTGAATAAAGTTACGACGAGGTTCTACCTCATCTCCCATCAGAATTGTAAACATTCTGTCTGCTTCAATAGCATCATCAACTTTGATCGACATAAGCAGTCTCTTTTCCGGGTCTAAAGTGGTCTCCCAAAGCTGATCAGGATTCATCTCACCAAGACCTTTATATCTCTGGATTATCACGCCTGTACCACCTAGTTTTGCCACAGCTTGGTCTCTCTCTTCTTCAGTATAAACGTATATCTTAGACTTTCCCTTTCGGACAAGGAATAGAGGTGGTTTTGCAATATAGACATGTCCTTCCATTACTAATGGTAACATATATCTATAGAAGAATGTCAATAGCAAGGTCGCAATATGAGCACCATCGACATCAGCATCCGCCATAATAATAATTCTGTTATAACGAAGCCTAGTTATATCAAAATCTTCGCCAATACCTGCTCCTAAAGCGAGGATAATTGGCTGGATTTTATCGTTGTTAAGAACTTTATCCATTCTTGCTTTCTCTGTATTAAGCATTTTACCCCAAAGTGGTAATACCGCCTGAATATATCTATCCCTACCCTGTTTAGCTGAACCTCCCGCAGAGTCTCCCTCCACCAGGAATATCTCAGTTTCATTAGGATCTTTGCTTGTACAATCAGCAAGTTTACCGGGTAAACTACCACTTTCAAGTACAGACTTTCTTCTGGTTAAATCCCTTGCCTTTCTTGCTGCTTCTCTGGAACGAGCTGCATTAATAGATTTCATTGCAATTTGTCTTGCAACTGCTGGATTTTCTTCAAAGAAAACATTTATCTTCTCATAGGCATTAGAATTAACTACACTCTCAACATTGGAGTTCTGTAACTTTGTCTTGGTCTGTCCTTCAAATTGAGGATCCGGTAGTTTAACACTGATAACAGCAACTATACCTTCACGAATATCATCTCCACCCGGACTTGTTTTTTCGTTTTTAAGCAGGTTCTCCTGTTTAATGTAGGAATTTACTGCACGAGTAAGGGCTGATTTAAAACCACTGAGATGAGTACCACCTTCAATTGTATTAATATTATTAGCAAAGGTGAATATCTTCTCCTGGTAACCTTCATTGTATTGAAGAGCTATTTCAAACATAATACCGTCTTTACCACCTTCGATCAGGATGGGCTTAGCATTCAGAGGTTTCTTATTCTCATTTAAATATTCTACGAATGAGACAATACCGCCTTCATATTTGAAGTCATGTGACCGTTCACTAATCTCATCTTTAAGAACAATCTGAAGCCCTCTATTAAGGAAGGCAAGCTCACGAAGTCTTGTGCTAAGGTAGTCAAAGCTAAACTCAACCGTCTCGAATATGTCTTTATCCGGGAAGAATTTAATGATAGTACCCTGTCTAGTAGTCTCTCCAACTATCTCTAATTTGGTTGATGGAATTCCACATTCATATTTCTGACGATATATCTTACCATTCTTATATACTTTAGCAATGAGAAGTGATGAAAGAGCGTTTACAACTGAAACACCAACACCATGGAGACCACCGGAAACTTTGTAAGTCTTGTTATCAAACTTGCCACCGGCATGAAGTACGGTCATAACAACCTGAATAGCTGGGATTTTCATCTCTTTATGCATATCTACAGGAATACCACGACCGTTATCAACAACCTCAACAGAACCATCTGCACAAATAGTTACAGAAATCTTGTCGCAAAAGCCTGCTAACGCTTCATCAATACTATTATCTACGACTTCATACACAAGGTGATGAAGTCCGCGTTCGGTTGTTCCACCAATATACATTGATGGTCTTTTTCTTACCGCTTCTAAGCCTTTTAAGACTTTAATGTCACTGGCACTATAATTGGTTTCAGACATCTTACCTCACTTTCAATTTAAAGGTTATATTTAACTAATTATTATCATATATTTCAAATTACATTATTCCCACTCAGACTATACTGTCAACATAAAACGGCTATTTTATGGCTTTTTATTCAAAAGTGACCTAATACCCCTCTTGAGTCGTTTTATCCTAAAATATCCCCCTTTTTGTTCGCTATATTTTAGCAATAGGACTTTCAGTAGGTGCTATACCCCTATTTTAAGAGGGCTTAAGGCTTTTTGTGGTTAATTGGTTACTTTTTGGGAGTTTTCTAACAAAGCTTTAGTTGTCAGTCATATAGCTATAAAATCTTATAAGGAATAATTTTTAGATATTTGTCTTTAAAAAAGTTTATAACAGTGACTTAACTATAATTTTGTCATCTTTTTTATAGAGTCTCGGAAATGCTCCGAATTATGTAAGATGATACCCATAACCCCATTGTAGCTGTTAAATATGAAACTGAACCAATTGGTTCTCTTTCGCGACCTCTGGTTACCTTTTCTTCAACAAAATCATCAGTTTCATCATACAATTCTCGTACTTTTTCGGTTGAAAATA
>JAVCCX010000363.1 GCA_030765245.1 Candidatus Zophobacter franzmannii
CACTAAACATGGTGTTTTCATAACTATCTTTGAAGGTCTTACAGGACTTCTTCCTATTTCACGCATTCGTGAAGGTGAAGACTTCCATACTGGTGATAAGATTGAAATCATGATCACCAGAATCAATGCACCGGATAAGAGAATATCTTTGAACTACAAAGATGCTCCACCTGAAGAAGAAAGACCTCGCTATAACAGAGACTCTAATAACCGTGGTGGTGGTAATAATAGCAATAGTAGTAGCTATGGTGATAGAAGACCTCGTAATCCTCGTAGAGGAGACCAGTCTTGGAAGAAATTCGCTACTGAAGATAAAGCAGTACCGGAAGACAATCCATTCTTCGACTTATAAATAATATATTGATATAGATGGGCAGGATTTATCCTGCCCTTTTTTAATTGTCTAAACTTATTAAGCAAACAACACATACGAACTTCAGGGATAAAGAGCAGCTCGCTCCATCAGTCTTCGCTAAGCTACGCCCAGACAAGAAAGTGTGAGGGATTTCGATGGAAACTACCTCTTCGGGTCTGTGAGTTCCTTTAGAAGTGGAAGTTTATCAGTAATGCTCTTCTTTATCCGAGCTAATTGTTTCTTATAGATATAAAGTGGATCGTATTTCCTTTGTTCAGCAAGATAATTACTGACAACCTTTTGAGCTGCCTTCTTACCAATTTCATAGAAATCATCCGCTTTATTGAAGTCTTTAAAAGAGAATTTAGAGTTAAAGGTATTGATAACAATATCGGGATTCTCATTGATAATCTCGTTCACACTCAGATAGGCCTGGTTGCCATACACACTTTCGAGGAGTGACTCGATGAAGTTAATATCTTTTTTACTGTTACTATTGCTTACATCCTCATCAAAGAAGGTGGCAGTCTTAGGTAAAGGTTCCTGGACATTCACAGCAACGATAGTTAGGTCGGGATGGAGCTGTTTAGCAAAGTTGACTGGAAGCGGATACTCCACTCCCCCATCAAGGAAAAGATAATCACCATACTTATAAGGTTTAAACACATAAGGTAAACTAGCAGAAGCTCGAAGAGCTTTCGAAAGTGGACCTTTATTGATAAGGATTGAGCGTCGGGAATGGATATCATAGGCAACAGCACAGAAGGGTATCGGGCAATCCTCAATGTTCATCGAATCGGTACTCGCATCGAGTTCATCTTCCATAATCTTACCGTTGAAGAGTCCCTTCATACTGAAATCAAAATGAAGTGGATTCAAAAGGCGTTGATATTTGAAGTGATTAAACGCTTCCAAAATCCACTCGGGTGACTTACCAGAAGCATACACTCCACCCACCATAGCTCCCATACTTGTACCCACAATTCCCTTTAATCTCAAAAGAAGTCTTCGAGTACTGCTAACACGCCTATATGAGCAAGCCCGAGGGCTGAGCCTCCACCTAATACAACTGCTACTTCTATTTTATCTGTTGAATCCAATGCCATAATATCTGATCCTTCATATTGTAATAGTAATAATTTCCCTTGACTGATAAATAAATACAACTTTTCTATCAGCTAAATATGACTCTATACAGAAGGAGTTTCAATGTCAACTATAAAAGACAACATCACTAACTTATTGGAAGAAGAAAGAAAAATTGAGATGATGGGCGGAGAAGCCCAGATTGAGAAGCAACATAACAAGGGTAAGTTAACAGCTCGCGAGAGAATTGACCTTCTCTTTGATCCGGGAACTTTCCGTGAAATTGATAAGTTTGTGAAACATCGTTGTACAAACTTTGGGATGGAAAAGAAAGAGATACCGAGTGACGGAGTTGTAACAGGTCATGGACTTATTAATGGCAGACCGGTATGTGCTTTTGCACAGGACTTTACTGCCAGAGCCGGGTCACTTGGTGAAATGCATGCAGCCAAAATCTGTAAGGTTATGGATATGGCAGGCAAATCCGGTGTACCATTCGTGGGAATCAACGATTCCGGTGGAGCTCGTATTCAAGAGGGTGTTGATGCACTTAAAGGATACGGTGATATCTTTATTCGTAACTCAAGATTCTCAGGAGTTATCCCTCAGATTTCTGCCATAATGGGGCCATGCGCCGGCGGTGCTGTTTATTCCCCTGCAATGACTGACTTCATCTACATGGTAAAGAACTCAAGCTTCATGTTTATTACAGGACCGGATGTTATCAGAGCCGTAACCGGTGAAATTACAACTCAGGAAGAGCTGGGTGGAGCTATGTCTCACAATGTCAAATCCGGTAATGCTCATTTCGCTTGCGATAGTGATGCAGATGCTATTGATGGTATTCGTGAACTCCTTAGCTTCCTTCCTAGTAATAATATGGAAGAGCCTCCTCGTAAACCAACTAATGATGCTCCGAATAGATTAGCACCGGAACTTGATTCTATCATTCCTGATAATGCTATGATGGGCTACGATATGAAAGATGTAATCAAGACGATTGTCGATGATGGTTACATGTATGAACCGCATGAGTATTATGCTAAGAATATTATTATCAGTTTTGCCAGATTAGATGGTAGAACCGTTGGTATTATTGCTAATCAGCCGATTGTACTTGCAGGTTGTTTGGATATTGACGCATCTGATAAGGCTTCCCGCTTTATCCGTTTCTGCGATTCATTCAATATCCCACTCCTGACTATCGTTGATGTACCGGGATACTTACCGGGCACACATCAGGAATGGGCAGGTATTATCCGCCATGGTGCTAAACTCCTTTGGGTTTACTCTGAGGCTACTGTACCTAAACTTACTGTTGTTACTCGTAAGAACTACGGTGGTTCATATATCGCTATGAGCTCTAAACATCTTGGTGCTGACATGATTTTCGCCTGGCCATCTGCAGAGATTGCTGTGATGGGAGCAAAAGGTGCAGCGAATGTCATCTACCGTTCTGAGATTAACAAAGCAGAAGACCCTGATGCTATGCGTGCGAAGAAAATTCATGAGTATGAAGAGCTCTTCAATAACCCTTACCGTGCTGCTGAGAGAGGTTATGTTGATGCGATTATCCGTCCTGCTGAAACAAGAGCAAGATTGATTGATGCATTACAGATGCTATGCACTAAGAGTGAATCATTACCTCCTAAGAAACATGGTAACATACCGGTTTAGGAGCTGTAATGGAAAATAATAAAAAGAAACAGATTGCAGCTATCACTGCAGTAATAGAGTATCTCCAGGCAGAACAGGCTCAAGCCCCTGCTATTGAGATTCAACCACCCAACATACCAACCAGTTGGGCGTTTTACGGTAGGCAGAATCAGATGATAAACAATCAGATGATGCAGCGCCGTGTCATTAAAAGATAAGATTTAGATATAGCCGGAGGAATAATGAATTTTGATAAACACGGTATTCTGCAAATGGCAGAGATGAACTACAATATTAACCGTCCTAAAGCTAAAAACCCTATTAAGATTCAGGATGTAACTTTTAGAGATGGGCATCAGTCACTGTTTGCTACTCGTGGAAGAACTGAAGACTTGATTGAAGTTGCTGAAGCTATGGACAACGTGGGCTTCTACTCAATGGAAGTCTGGGGTGGTGCTACTTTTGATGTAATGCATCGCTTTCTCGGTGAAGACCCATGGGAACGCATCAGAACCCTGAAGAAGTATATTAAGAAAACTCCTTTCTCAATGTTACTTCGTGGTCAGAACCTTGTTGGTTACAGAAACTATGCTGATGATGTTGTTGAAGCCTTTGTCCAACGTGCTTGCGACAATGGTATCGACATCTTCCGCGTATTCGATGCGCTCAATGATTTCCGTAACTTTAAGACAGCTCTAAAGATTATAAAGAAGAACAATAAGCATTTCCAGGGAACCATTTGTTACTCACTTACTGAGATGAGAATGGGTGGAGATGTATATAATATTGATTATTACCTGAATAAGGCTAAAGAACTTGAAGCTCTTGGTGCAGACTCAATCTGTATTAAGGATATGGCCGGATTGATTGCACCTTATGATGCATATAACCTTATCAAAGCACTCAAAGAGACTGTAAGTGTTCCAATCCACCTTCATACTCACTTTACCTCAGGAATGGGTGATTTGACCATCTTCAAAGCAATTGAAGCAGGAGTTGATATCATTGATACTTGTATGGCTCCTTATGCCTACAGAACTTCTCATTCTGCTGTTGAACCTCTTGTAGTTTCCTTACTTGGAACTGATAGAGATACAGGCCTTGATATCAAGCATCTCGCTGTTATCGATAAAGAACTTGAAAAGATGATTCCTAAATATAAGCAGTTTGCTGATAACACCAAGCATGCTATTATTGATACTAATGTTATCATTCATCAGACTCCCGGTGGTATGCTCTCTAATCTTGTTAATCAGCTCCGTCAAATGGATGCACTTGATAAACTCGATGAAGTATTTGAGACACTACCACAGGTTAGAAAAGACCTTGGATCTGTACCATTGGTAACTCCTACAAGTCAGATTGTGGGAATCCAGACAGTGAACAATGTGCTCTTCGATACAAAACCTGGTGAGTATAAATCAATTACTGAGCAGGTAAAAGACCTTTGCTATGGTCTCTATGGCAAAACAACTCTTAGTATCGATCCAAAAGTTAGTGCTCAGGCATTAAAGGGTTATCCTCGTGGTGAGACTCCAATCACCTGCCGTCCCGGTGATATTATTGAACCGGAACTTCCAGCTGTGCAAGAGAGCGTTAAAGGACTTGCAAAAGACCTCGATGATGAACTTATTGTTGCCCTTTATCCTATTACAGGTAAACGCTTCTTAGAGTGGAAATATGGTAAGAAAGATATTCCTGCTGATGTGAAAGCTAAGACCATGGAAGATGTTAAAGCTGAAGAAGAGCTTATCAAGAAAGCTCTCAATGGTGGTATGATTGACAAACCTGTGAAAGAGATTCCACCAAAATCAGAGAATGTTCGTGAATTCGATGTCTATGTTGATGGTGATTATTTCAAGGTTGAAGTTGATGCAAAGGGTATGCCGGCAATCGCAGCCTCTGCCCCACGACCTGTATCAAAGGTTTCCGCACCAGCACCGGCTGCACCTAAACCGCAAGCAGCACCTGCTAAAGTAGCTCCGAAAGTTGTTGCAAGTGAAGGTGGAACTCCGATTGAAGCTCCTATGCCTGGTATGATTATCAGCTATGAGAAGAATGTTGGTGATCATGTTGATACCGGTGAAACAATCATGGTTCTTGAAGCTATGAAGATGTATAATAATATCCCAAGCCCTGTAACAGGAACTATAGTTGAGATTGCATTCTCATCGGGAGACTCTGTTGCTAAAGGTGATGCGTTACTTGTAGTTAAAGCTGACTAGAAAGACCTTGCGAATGGTTGAGTGAAACGTGACCTCCGCAATGGTTGAATAAATAATATAGCCCCTTCATCATGAAGGGGCTTTTTTTATTCCCGGTAAACCTGCACCGCAGCGAAGTGTGGGGCGGGGATATTGCCTTCTTCATGGGAAGGGAAACTCCGATTTCTCTTTGCAATCATAGTTTGCATTTTAAGTAGAGCGACTGCCCTCAGTTGCTTTGCAAACATGGCTTGCATTTTAAGTATAGCGACTGCCCTCAGTTGCTTTGCAAACATGGTTTGCACAAAGAAAGAGTATAATTCTACGAATTATCAGCAAGCGAGGGCACATGCTGTACTAAAAACACCACCACCTGCAAGGTCAGATCCCTCTATTCTCTACTTTCAATCGGGAAGACAACTACAACCCTTGCCCTCAAATTCACTACGGTCACTATGGCCTGCCGGGGCGTAACGAAGTGAAGACTGGTCCAAGCTTCTGTTTGACATTTCCGGTTACTTCTTTCTCAACAAGACGCAGTGCCTGCACAGTGCAGAATCAGTGCGTTGATCTATAGGGACCAACGGCTAAGCAAAAAGTCCTCAAAAGCCCGAAACTCCGCATAAAACGCACTGTAGATTCAGATTATCATTGATTTTTGAAGAGAATGTAAACTCTCTGCAAGATAGCCTGAAATGTTGTAACTCTATGCAAAGGCCACTGTGTAAGTGCATTGTCAGAATTTCGGTCGGTCAAAAACTATTCATGCTAAGTTATTGAAAAAGTCACTGCGTAGACCGTATTAATGCCTTCTGAAAAATAAAACCTATCATTTCAACCTCTCGGTCATGTTCCTCCGAGCTTACAATTACTCCCCCTATTCACCTAAATCCATTTATTTATAAGTGTTTATTGAGAATGACATTGACATAATTGTATAGTCCAAATATTTGAAGAAAAAATTGCCTATAACGGAGAGTATGATAATGGGAGAAATTAAAATGCAAAAAGCCGTGAAAGCATCTGATTTAAATCTTTTAGATGACTTTGGTAATCCTGAGTATCAGGAGTGGGTTGAGGGTGTAAACAAGCTTTTAAAGGGCAAACCTTTCGATAAAGCTATGTTAACAAATACCTATGAGGGTATTACTCTGAAACCAATCTATACTCAAGATGATGTTAAAGACCTTACTACTAAAAATCAACTACCCGGGAATGATGACTATGTTCGTCATAACAACCCAAATGGATTTGTAGGTACCTCTTGGGAGATTGCCCAAGAACAAACAGCTTATAGTCCTGTTAAAGTTAATAGAATGCTTCTCAAAGAGCTCAAACTTGGTGTTACTAAGGTTAGAGTTCGTCTAGACCGTCAGTCAAAAATTGGTAAGAACCCAAATAAATTAGCCCATAATTACTATTATAGAGGCACATCTGTAGCTAATAAAGTTGATATGGATTCACTTATGAAGGATATCAACCTTAGTGCTGTAGCTGTGGATCTTGATTCCGGTATTATGGCACCTGCATATTTAGCCTTGTTGAATTCTCAGTTAAATGATGATTCAGTGAAGTTAACAGGTAATGTTGCTTTTGATCCAATGCTTGAACTAGAAGAGCCCGCTAAACTAGCATACTCTCTTCCTCATTTATATGACTTAATGAGAGGAATGATTAAGTGGAACACAAAGCATAATCCTGAGATGAGAGTTATTTCAATAAATACAAAAGTATATAGTAATAGCGGTGCAAGTTCTATTCAAGAACTTGGATATGCTTTTGCAAAAGCTGTTGAATATATAAGAGAGATGCTTGCTCGTGAGCTGAATATCGACGATATCCTCAAGAGTATTCAATTCAATCTCTTTATTGGATCTGACTTCTTTATGGAAGTTGCAAAGTTCAGAGCAGCTCGCTATGTATGGAGCAATATTGCTAGAGCTTTCGGTGCATCTGAAGACAATAGAAGAATGTACATTCACGCATCATCAAGTGAATATAACAAAACTATGTATGACCCGTTTGTAAATATACTCAGAACTGCAACTGAAGGTTTTTCAGCAATACTTGGCAGTGTGGATAGTTTACATCTTGGATTCTTTGATGAACTTCATAGAAGACCTGATGAATTCTCTCGTCGTATCGCTCGTAATCAGCAGATCATACTTAATGAAGAAGCTAATCTTGGAAGACTTATTGATCCTGCAGGTGGTTCATGGTATGTTGAAAAACTTACTAGTGAGATTGCTGACAATGTTTGGGAGCTTTTCCAGGAAGTAGAGAGTAAAGGTGGAATGACTACCTGCCTCAAGTCCGGACTTGTTCAAGCTGAGATTGAGAAAGTAGCTGCAAAGCGTCGCAAGAATCTCAATACTCGTAAAGATGTGATTATTGGTACTAATATGTTCGCAAACCTTACTGAAGAGCCACTAGAGAATCGTGACAACGATATTCGTCGTCAGGTTCAGGCTCGCATCCTTGAAATTGAAGATATTAAATCAGAAAGAGCTGAAGGTCTGCTTGAAACAATTAAATCAAGTGTACTTGACCCTAAATGCTCTTGTACTATAGATAAACTTACTGAGCTGTGGAATATGGGAGCAACAATCACTGAGATTTCCAAACTCCTCTTCCCTACCGAAGATGTAATGGAAATACCTGCTTTTAATAAACATCGTGCTGTTGAGCATTTTGAAAAGCTCCGTAGTGAAGTTGAGAAGATGGAAACTCGTCCTGAAGTCTTCTTTGCGAATATGGGACCGATACCTCAGCATAAACCAAGAGCTGACTTCTCGCGTGGATTCTTTGAAGTAGGTGGATTTGATATTCACTTTACCGATGGTTTTGAGTGCCAGAACTGCGTAGTAAAGGCTTACAAAGAGAAGCTTTCTTCGGTTGTTGTAATCTGCTCAACAGATGATACATACCCTGAATTAGTTCCTGCTATTACTGCTAAAGTAAGGGAACTCAATCCAAATGTTATCGTAGTTGTTGCTGGATATCCTAAAGAACATATTGAGAGCTTCAAAAAAGCCGGAGTAGATGAATTTATTCACATCAAGGCTAATACATATGAAATATTAAAAAGTATTGTCGAGAAAGTTGGAGGTGCAGAATGAGCAATCCTGATTTCACTAAAATAAACTTAGCAACAGATGAACACAAAGCAAAATATATCCAGTGGGTAGCTCAAGTTGAAAAGCAAACCGGTAAAAGTATCCAGGACCTTGTTTGGGATACTAATGAAAAGATAAAAGTTAAACCTCTATATACTGAAGAAGATTTAATGGATATGGAACATCTTGGCTTCATGTCGGGTATTCCACCCTATCTTAGAGGACCTTACGGTTCTATGTATGTAACTCGTCCCTGGACTATTCGCCAGTATGCAGGATTTTCAACAGCGGAGGAAAGTAATGCTTTCTATCGCAGAAATCTTGCAATGGGCCAAAAGGGCTTATCAGTAGCCTTTGACCTTGCAACTCATCGTGGATATGATTCAGATCATCCTCGTGTAGTTGGTGATGTTGGTAAAGCCGGTGTAGCTATTGATTCAATCCTTGATATGAAGATTCTTTTTGATAAGATTCCACTTGATAAGATGTCAGTTTCAATGACAATGAATGGTGCAGTTCTTCCTATCCTTGCCTTCTACATAGTAGCTGCTGAGGAACAGGGTGTTAAATGGGATCAGCTTTCCGGTACAATCCAGAATGATATTCTTAAAGAGTATATGGTTCGCAATACCTATATCTATCCACCGGAAGAGTCAATGCGGATAATCGCAGATATCTTCAAGTTTGCGTCTAAGCACATGCCAAAATTCAATAGCATTAGTATCTCAGGATACCACATGCAAGAAGCCGGTGCTACTGCCGACCTTGAAATGGCTTATACAATAGCAGATGGACTTCAGTATGTTAAGGCCGGTATCGCTGCCGGGATCGATATTGATAAGTTTGCTCCAAGACTATCTTTCTTCTGGGGTGAGGGTATGAATTACTTCATGGAAGTAGCCAAACTTAGAGCTGCCAGAATCCTCTGGGCAAAGTTAATCAAACAGTTTAATCCTAAGAATCCTAAATCAATGGCATTGAGAACACATTCTCAGACATCAGGTTGGTCATTGACTGAACAGGATCCATATAATAATATTACAAGAACAGTTGTGGAAGCGCTTTCTGCAACAATGGGACATACTCAATCACTGCATACTAATTCACTTGATGAAGCGATTGCACTCCCTACCGATTTCAGTGCCAGAATCGCTCGTAACACTCAGTTATTCTTACAGAATGAGACTGGTGTTTGTAATGTGATTGACCCTTGGGGTGGATCATATTATGTTGAAGCATTAACAAATGACTTGCTTATAAAAGGCTGGAATCATATTGTTGAAGTTGAAGAACTCGGTGGCATGACCAAGGCTATCGAAACAGGACTTCCAAAGATGAAGATTGAAGAAGCTTCTGCTCGCAGACAGGCTAAGATTGACTCAGGTAGCGAGACTATCGTAGGTGTTAATAAGTATCGTCTTGAGCAGGAAGACGCGATCGAGATTCTTGAAGTGGATAATACATCAGTTCGCGAAGCACAGCTTAACCGTCTTGCAAAACTAAAAGCTGAGCGTGATAATGCTAAGGTGCTAAAAGCTCTTGATGCTATCACTGAAGCTGCCGGGGACGGAACGGGTAATCTTCTTGAACTTGCAATCTTTGCAACAAGAGAAAGAGCAACATTAGGAGAAATTTCAGACGCTATGGAAAAGAAATTCGGAAGACATCATGCAACTATCAAGCTAATCTCAAATGTTTACAAGTCAGAATACACCAATGTCGGCGAAGTTGACGCAATTCGTAAGATGACAGATGATTTTGAAGAGAAAGAAGGTCGTCGTCCTCGTATTATGATTGCTAAGATGGGACAGGATGGACATGACCGTGGTGCTAAGGTTGTTGCTACAGCCTACGCTGATCTGGGATTTGATGTTGATATGGGACCTCTTTTCCAGACTCCTGAAGAGACAGCAAGACAGGCTGTAGAGAATGATGTTCATGTTGTCGGTATGAGCTCACTTGCTGCCGGTCATAAAACACTTCTTCCTCAGTTGATGGCTGAATTGAAGAGACTCGGGCGCGAAGATATCATGGTTATCTGTGGTGGCGTTATCCCTGCTCAAGATTATGATTATCTTTATGAACTCGGAGCAGCTGCTATCTTTGGACCGGGAACGGTTCTCCCCCATGCTGCAAAAGTCATTATGGAAAAACTTAACGAAAGACTTGAAATCTAATAGACTTTCATAATATATATTAGGACACTCAGAAATGAGTGTCCTTTTTTTATTGCATTGGGAAATGATGCTTTAGCTTCATCTCTTTATAATTAGTCAAAATTCCGTGTCGTCTCCATCAATAGATCACCAAATGTCTCAACATTGTTTGGGTAATGATTGGTTATTGGATTGGGTAAAGAAAGGTTTAAAAGGAAGTTAAAGATACAACGAGCACTTAGAAACTGTTTTAATTCCTAATCTTAAGTTGTATCCCATTCTGAGGGACTTGACCAAGAGAGTATCCTTTGGAGAAGATAACTCCTAATCGCTCGTAATTCATGATTGACTCATCGATTTCTTTGAATTGGAAGAATAGATTCTTGGATACTTTTGCAGGCACTTCAATTTTAACATAATCGAGAACAACTTTCTGATTACTTGATTGAGGAAGATAGTATAAGATATAATAACCATTGATAGGTTGGTTTAGGGAATTGTATACTTTAATGTTTGCATTTCCGAATTCATCATTACCTGCTAGATCTTGAATAAAGCTCTCTTTCACATCAGGGATCTGCAAATAAATTTGTTCCGTAAGATATAAGGTAGTATCATCTATCCACTGTCCTGAATATGCAACAGCACTGCGGAAGCTACCCCAGTACGCTAAAGAACGCTTTCTAAACTTTTTAAGAGCCGGGTCATTGACTTTATAGGAAGATGCTCTGTATAATTGCCCATTGCGTTCTGTAACCAAAACCCAATGACCATTTCCCTTACCTACTTTCGCAACAACCTTATTCCCCATTGCCAAATGTTTAGCTAGGAAGCGCCAGTCATTCCTTCTCCAGGTTCTACCCTCAAACTCGACACCTTTTAAGAGTCCATCAAACTTTGGAGGTACTTCCAGTATCATGTCTGCACTGATGAAACCGTGATTTCTTCTCAACCAACGATTGGCAACTGCAGGAGTAACTTCCCCATTCATAGCTTCAGCATTCAAGAGCATTGAGATGCAAGACAAAACACAACCACTTTTGGCTATACTTATGGATTTGGAGTATCCTAAGCGAATATCCTTCCAAGCTTTGTCTGATTGTGAAAACCAGTTGAAGCTTTGGCCAAACAATGGTATCTTTATAAAGAGGATTATTATTATCCCCAAAATTCTTATGTTTTTACTCATAACAAAAACAAGAAATAGCCATTAGCATATTAGTCAACGTTTTATATGTAACGGGATTTAATTGGCTGAAATGAGGAAAAGGGTACAACATGTTTAAGAAAGTGGTTTTAATATGCTTATTAGTTTACAGTGTACTATATGCAATTGATAGCAATGGAGTCTTTACAGTAGATGATTTCGGTACTAACAGTAGAGCTGCTATGTTGTTTAGCCAGCGGACTTCGGATCCCGTTAGCCTTGGACTAGGGTCAACTGATGTTATGAACTCGAAGTATGCAAGTTCTATGTTTGCGAATCCTGCAAATATGGCTTACGCTTCGCACCTTAAATTTAACGAAACTCTCGACAATAATAAAATGAATGCTGATAGTGATGATGGTTTTGGACTTAGGTTCGGAATAGAGTTTCCTAGTTATTATCCAACCAGATTTGGTTTCAGATATGGAAAAGAAAGATTCTATGATAATGACATTATAACTAATGTTCCGAAAATATCAAGTGCCCCTAATTCAGTCTATGCTTTCTCATTAGGAACCTCAATCCCATTTGATATAATGTCTTCATTTGATATTAGATTTGAATATAGTTGGGTTCAATGGGAAGATTATCAAGCAGTTGGAGCCACACTGGAGAAATCAGAATCAGTTATGCCTGACTTTGTTATCTTAGTTGGTCTTAACTTAGGTATCTAAATATAGAGTTTTGTAATATAACAGGAGAGCGTTTGCTCTCCTGTTTTTTATTGTGTGTATATATGAAAAAGGGAGAACAAAGTTCTCCCTTTAACTTTATCTAATACTAGTTTTACTTAGCTATTTCCATACCTTTTTGAATCGCCTTAAGGTTCATCTCTAAAAGTGCCGGATTCTTCTTCTCAAGGAAAGATGTTAAATCGTCTTTGAGAGTCTCATATTTAATAATACCGGTTTTACCAATAATCATACCGATTGCAACCATATTCACAACCATAGTAGAACCAATCTCTTTGGCTATTTCAGACATGTTAGCTTCTACAATCACAACATCATCACGATCGAGGGCATTGGGACACATACCCTTGTTCACAACAATAAGACCACCCTCTTTTACGGTTGGACCAAACTTGTCCAATGAAGGCTGGTTTAGAGCCACGAGAATGTCAGGATATGAAACGATTGGGGATGCAACAGGTGCATCAGAAATAACAGCAGATACATTAGCGGTACCGCCGCGCATCTCAGGACCATAAGATGGTAACCAAGATACGTGTTTTCCCTCTTGCATCCCTGCTTTAGCCAGGAATTTACCAATTGTAAGTGACCCTTGTCCACCGAATCCAGAGCAAATTATTTCATACTTCATTATTCCGCTCCTTTATCTCTAAACATCTGAGGTACAAAGAATGGTATCATATTCTCTTTTGCCCATGTAAGTGACTCTACAGGATCCATACCCCAGTTAGTAGGGCAAGTTGAGATAAGCTCAACAAAAGTAAATCCGCGTCTTTCTTTATTATAAGTAAGAGCTTTCTTAACTGCTTTCTTAGCTTTCACGATATCTCCAGGTGTTAACAATGAAACGCGTTCAATGAAATATGGAGAAATAAGAGTATTTAAGAGTTCACATACCTGGATAGGATGACCAATATCATTAGTGTCTCTTCCGTATGGAGATGTTGTTGTCTTCATTCCAGGAAGAGATGTTGGAGCCATCTGACCACCTGTCATTCCGTAAATAGCATTATTTACGAAGAACACAGTCATATTCTCACCACGATTAGCAGCGTGAATTATCTCAGCAGTTCCAATAGCAGCGAGGTCACCATCACCTTGATAAGTGAAAACCTGCATCTCAGGTCTTGCTCTCAAGATACCGGTAGCTACAGCAGGAGCTCTACCATGAGCAGCCTGAGCCATATCAAAATCAAAGAATTTATATGCGAAAACAGAACAGCCAACAGGTGCTACACCGGTTGCTGTATTCTGGATTCCGAGTTCATCAATGCATTCGGCTACGAGACGATGGGCAACACCGTGCAAGCAACCGGGACAATATGTAAACTGAAGATCAGTTAAGGATTTTGGTCTTGTTGCAATAACTTCCATTACAGCCTCCTATAATTTCTCTAAGAGTTTTGCTTTTACTTCAGCTGGAGTAAAGACAATACCGCCGACTTTCCCGTAGAATTCCACAGGTACTTTACCATTAACGGCAATTTTAACATCTTCAAGCATCTGTCCAAGGTTCAATTCGAAGACATGAACAAGCTTGGTTTTCGCGGTAATTCTCTTTGCAATCTGCTCATATGGGTAAGGCCATACAGTGATAGGGCGAATAAGTCCTATATTGTGACCTTCGTCGTTAAGCTCATCTATAGCTGACTTAACAACACGAGAAGCTGTTCCAAAGGCAACACAAAGAATTTCATTGTCATCATTAACTTTATATTCTTCGAAAAGAATTTCATTCTTTTCAATAAGTTTATACTTTCTATCTAACTCATAAACATGCTGTTCAAGCACATTGGGATCAATCTCAAGAGAGTTAATCTCATTGTGGTGATGTCCGGGACCATCAACATTAGGGTTGATACACCAGGAGTCATGCTGTTTACCAAGTTCTTCGATTTTTGCATCAGTTAATGGTTCTTTAAACTCAACAGGTTCCATCATCTGTCCGAGCATACCATCAGAAAGAATCATAACAGGATTACGATACTTATCAGCTAAATCAAAGCTAAGTGATGCCATGTCAGCAAATTCTTGAA
>JAVCCX010000322.1 GCA_030765245.1 Candidatus Zophobacter franzmannii
TCTGTGGATCAACTACAGGATTTGTTTCGATTCTCTTCACATCATACTCAATCTTCTCATGCATAAGAATCTCAACTATCTGATCTACAAGTAATAGGGTATTCCCCGTTCCTGAGAAATAGAATATCTGATAAGAAGTTTCTTTCATAATATCATCTCTATTTATCGAATCAACAGAACTTTATTAGTTGCAGTATCGGCATTAATGAAGTAGATACCATTGTTAACTTTTGAACCATTCTTATTCTTTCCATCCCAGTTCAATACGGATTTGTTCTGAGTCTTCAACTCTTGAACAAGCTGTCCTCTAACATTATAGATTGATACTTTCGCAGTATTTCGTTGATTCTTTAGCTCAATCTTAATCGAACCACTAAAAGGATTAGGATAAGTAGATATTGATAGTCTATTATCCACAGGATTTACTTCTTCAGCAGTAGGTACTGTTGATGTCGCCTGATAGATAGAGAAGTCATCTATAAAGATACCATCATTATTTGTTCCACCAATGTATTGATAGAAGCGAACATATATTTGATCTGAAGCGTACTCGCTTAAGTCGAATTGGTAGTTTTCCCAATCTGCATTACCATAGAACCCATGAATAGTAAACCAATGATTGTCATCATATGAAAGTTGTAAATAGCATTGATTCTCTATAGTTGTATACATCGGTTTAGCCCAAAAACTAAGGCTCAAATCATCGTTACTATTATCTATCGGATTTGTTCTTGTGGCAGTACTATTCGAGCTCATAGAATAACCGGGATATTTACTCGATAGTGAGTGAGTACCCTCAAAGGCAAAGTCATCGCTTCTACCCCATGCTCCAGAACAATCCCAGCCAGCAGTATCAGTTTCATAAGTATAAATCTCTGTTGCCGGTTGCATTGTAAAGTACCAATCTGTTGTATTCGGAGCAACTTCAAGTTCCCTATCAATTACACCGAATTCAGAATAAGTGATTTGCACACGGTGAATACCGGTTTGAATCGTAGGTATCGCACACATACCATTATCATCCGTAGTATAAGTCGCTAAATCAGGTGACCAGATATTTACATCCACAACTCTTAGTGGTATATTTAATCCATCTACAAGATGAATATTAAGAGCACTTTCTACTCCTGGCTCAAATGCTATTTCAAGCTCTGTAGGAGCATTCGGAAGGATTGTGAAGGGTATATCACTTTGTGCGAGATATCCGTCAGCTGAGATGGTCACCGTGTAATCTCCAGGGGTTAGCATTCTATAAAAGCTACCAAAGTTCGGGTTGGAAATATAATCCATCTGCCCGGTTCCACCACCATCAATCTCGTTAACGAATATTTTTGCTTCAACCGGTAGTCCGGTCTCTGAATCAAGAACATGACCTTTGAGAATGGAACGATTCATTCTATTGAGTAAGTACAACTGTCCGTTAAGGTTCTCTGAACATATATTAGGGATTAGGCTTGCATCAGGTATAAATGTATCTGCAAGTTCGATCGTAAACCCGAACACTCTATGTGTGCCATAGGCATAGTCATCTGTACCACCCATACATGGATAAAGTTCCCATTCTGAATTTGGTGTGTACTCCTGTCCGTTTCCACGATGAATAAGTTCAGCCATACCATTAGCGAGATCTTCCAATGCTTCAACATCAGCTGTTTCAGTATGTCTGCCATAGCCAAATGGGTAGAGGACTAAACTACCATGTGAATGATAACTAAGACCTGCAACAGGTCTCTTCTCTTCTAAGAAATCTCTAAAGGCTTGGGTCTCGGGCTCTGAGAATGCTTCTGTGCCATGGTAAGTTGCATAATAATCATTATCACTTGATCCTAAGAGTCCCCAATGCCAACCATAGTTACGATTAAGGTCAACGCCATCAGTAGCATATCCTGTATTACTTGGGGGGCTTATTTCGTTATCATTGTCGTTATCTCTGATGTTCTTTCTCCACCAGACATCATACTCATCTATAACAAGCTTATGTCCATCAGGATTTAGCAGTGGTATAAACCAGATTTCATAGTTATCAACAAATTGCTGAACAGAGGCACTGCTTGCGTAGTTCTCAAGTAGATGAGTCATTAGATTCATTACTACTTCAACAGAGATAGGTTCTCTTGCGTGATGAGCTCCAACGAAATATATAACAGGTTCATCTTCATCAACTGAAGGGTTATCTGATATTTTCATAGCGAGAAGATCATGCTGAAAATCTTGATATGCATCATTCCCTGCATCATATGTCATCTTACCCCAACTCTCACCTATCGTTGTTAATTGGCTGATATCTGAATGCTGAGAATTTAACAGGAACATCTCTTGTTCGAGCATGTCATAGGTTCTATAACCCGGTAAGTCTCTTGTTCTCAAGCGTAGATTGCTTTTCAACTCAGCTTCAGTTGCAATAATTTCCAGTTCAGGGAAATCTTGTCGGAGTGCCGGTAACATGTTTTCATCAACAATCAAGTCTAAGTGTTCTCCGGGGCGATGGGATGCAATGTCCCAATTCTCTTCATAGAATCTATCGGATGTAATATCAGATATACGAATCATCACTTGATCAGCATAGACACTTAATAGTAGCATCGAGATAAGTAAAAGTAAGATAGATTTTTTCATAGCCATTATCCAAAAAAGGGCTTAACGCCCTTTTATTTAATCAAATTTTGTTTGGTATATCATGAATTGCACTCTTTCGTACAATTCGTTATCTTCTGTATTTGAATGTTTCAGTCTTCCAATGATCTCTTGTAAATCTGTATAGTTGTGCTCTTCCATCCACTTGATGATACCGGCAAGAATCTTATTCATCTCTTCAATACCGTTGATGTAGAGTGTAGATGCGACTTCAAACACTTTTGCACCGGCAAGGAGAATCTTCATTCCCTCTTTCCAAGTATGAACACCGGTACTTGCACATAAGTCACATTCAAGTTTGTCGGCAAGAATTGCTGTCCATCTTAAGACGTCTGAAAACTCATTTGCACTGCTGTAGTGGTTATCATTAACTACTTTCTCAGTTTCAAGGTCAATATCAACCCCATAGAAACGGTTGAATAAGACGACTCCGTCAGCACCACTAAAAGCAAGTTTCTGAATAAAGATTGCAGGGTTAGTAAAGAACTTACCAATCTTCGCTGCAATAGGGATTGAGACATTAGCTTTTATGTCTCTAATAATGTTAGCATAAGTATCTTCATTCACAGCTTTGTTATCCTGCAAATCAAAAGGTAATCTAAATATGTTTACTTCAATAGCATCTGCTCCGGCTTTCTCAATCTCTTTAGCAAACTTGGTCCATTCACCACCGGCAGCACAGTTAAGACTTGCAATAACAGGAATCGTGAGTTTTGCTTTAGCATCTCTGATAAGTTTCAAATAGTTATCAACTACATGTCTTTCTTCATAATATCTGAGATAATCCTCTCCGCCCGGATAATGATTAATGCTTCCTTTCAAGGCTGAGTCAATCTGCATCTTAATCTGTTCTTCAAATAGTGATTTTAAAACAACAGCTCCTGCATTATTTCTCTCAAGCTCCATCAGTGACTCAACATTGTTTGTTAAACCACAGGAGGCTACAATAATTGGATTTTTAAGTGTCAACCCAAGGTATTTAGTCGTTGTATTAATCATCTCGTCTTATCTCCTTTTACGAATCGTATTAAATATTATAAATATTTATCTTTATTAATTTTGGTCAATCA
>JAVCCX010000183.1 GCA_030765245.1 Candidatus Zophobacter franzmannii
GCCAGGATCAAACTCTCCATTATCAAATTGACTTTTTAGGCTTTATTATTCACTCACTCTATTTCACTTTTAAAGAACTTTTCACCCGGCAAATTCCAAAACTCGTCCGTCATTTGCTAAGTGTTTCGCCAACCTATTTACACCTCCCAGAGCGTCAATATAAAAAGCATTTTTAATTAACTTTTACTTCTACAACTTACATAAATCGTTATTTTACTGCTAACTATAATCCTCACTTTCTTTTTGACCACCTGTATAATAACCTACTACTTTAACCTAATACAACCACTTTTGCATTATGCTTTCATTTTTTTATAGGTGTTATAATCAAACATTATAAAAGCCACCTACATCTATTCATCATTCAACTACGCGACTACTACGCTCTAAGTAATGAAATTGTTTTATCTATAGAAGAAGTTATGCACAATTTGTGGATAACTTTGGCCTTTGCCAGGGAGGGACTAGGGAGGCTCTAGGGAGAGTCCAGTGTAATTCTAGTGTTTTTAACTAGTGCGTAATGGCTACATAGAAGGCTAAATGTTGATAATAGTAGAGAAATTAAGTATCTAAATTGACAGTAATTTTGACTAAACCTTGATTGAGATAGGTCAGTAAATATTACATATAATGATATAGAACAATGAAAATTCTATTGACTCTCTCCCCTATCAGAATTGCTTAGAGAAAATAGACATTGAGGAATGATGAATAAAATAGATCTACACATTCACACAACATTTAGTACTGACAGTAAGCTTAAGCCTGATGATTTAATCGAGAAAGCAATTGCAAATGGCTATAGTACCATAGGTATAACAGACCACTTTGACATCATTGCAGAATCTGTAAGTACGCATACTCAACTACCATATCCTGATTATTGTGTTAAAATAGATGAGTTAAAGGCCAGGTTTCCTCAAATAGAGATAGTGCAGGGAGCCGAAGTTGGTGAGATGCATTGGTTTAAAGAAGAGCTCAATGAAATATTCAGTTATAGAGACCCCGAGTATATAATCTCATCTGTCCACTTTCTTTCAAATAGAAGGGAAATATCAACACCTTTTAGTGGTTATTTAACTAATGACGAACAGCTTGATTATTATAAAATGAACCTTGATATGGTTACGAATGCGGATTTTGAGATATTAGGACACCTTGGCATCTATAATAGATACAGAAAGCACGACGATAGTTGTTGTCTTGATCTAAAGAGGAGGATTTTGAAGACTATTATTACAAAAGGTATTGCTTTAGAAGTCAATTCGTCTGCTCTCAGTAAACCATTAGCTCAAACAATCCCTACAACAGAAGACTTAAAACTGTACTTTGATATGGGTGGAGACCTAGTGAGTATCGGCTCTGATGCACATGATATTGATCTTTTTGATAAACACTATGAGGAGACAATGACTTTGTTACAGACATTGAATCCAAACTATAAACTATACATCCCAAAGGAAGCGAAATGCAAATAGCAGTTGATTTACATTCCCATTCCGGACATGCCGGAGGTGTTGGAAACATACCCTTAAAGAAAGTTAGCGCCACAATGAAAACCAAAGGCATCCAAGTTTTTGGTACCGGAGATGTCATCTTCCCTGCAAGGACCTTGGAGCTTGGTGAACAGATACAAGAAATGTATCCCGGATTATTTGCACTTCCAAGGGATGATAGTCTCTTTATTCTCCAGACTGAAGTAATCCTCTCTGTGAGATTGAAGGGCTATAAACATAAGATCATGGCTCATCACATTATATTATTCCCTAACTTCACTTGTGTTGAGAGAATGCAATGTTTGATGCATACATGGAAGCAAAAGAACACCATCGGCAGACCGTTTATTGTCAGCGATAACTTACAGCAACAAACTGAAAGACTCTTTGCTATTCAATCCATTCACCCTATGGTTGAAATAATTCCTGCTCATGTAATGACTCCTGATGGCATCCTTGGAAGCAAGAACAAATTAACATCTATAGAAGAGTTCTACGGGCTTTTTACGAATGAGATTAATACGGTAGAAACCGGTTTGAGCGCTGACCCATTTATGTTAGAGCAGATTCCTGAGCTTGCTGATAAGACTATGATTTCCAATAGTGATTGTCATAGCGCTGCTCTGAATAGAATTGGGAGAGAGTTTACGATGCTTGATGTTGAAGAGCTTTCATATAACAGTATCATCCGTTCTTTAAGGCAAAACAAAGTAGTATTTACTGCCGAATTTAATCCAACAGAAGGTAGATACCATAGTACAGGACATCGATGTGATAGGCCGGGCCATGATGAAGCATACTTATCCAATGATGATAAAGAGACTGTATGCCCAATATGTCACAAACCTTTCTTACCTGGGGTTGAGAGACGGATAAAACAATTAGCAGGAAATTATACTCCGATTCACACTCGTAAATACCACCATCTTATTCCATTAGTAGAAGCTGTGGCTTCATCTCTTGGCTTGAAAAGTATTACATCGAAAAAAGTAACTAGGATAGTTGATATTGTCATTGGATTGTGGCAAACCGAGATCAACTTCTGGTTGGCACCTGTTGGAGATATTGAA
>JAVCCX010000048.1 GCA_030765245.1 Candidatus Zophobacter franzmannii
GTTATCGGATACAATATAATCCAGAGCTCGAACCAGAGTTAGATTTAATCATACGGGAAGGTGGGGAGGAGTTAACGGCGTTGAAGAAAGATAATCTCATGGACTTGATCAACACCTATGATGGTTGTTAACTGGTGATTAGTTGAAGTGTAGAGGGCATCTTTCTTTTATAAGGGGTGTATATCACATTCATCCCTGCCCCAAACTCACTTCGTTCATTGCGGAGCAAGTTAAAAACACCAGACCTGCAAATGGCGTTTCTAAAGCGCAAACCTTAATAATTCTAAGCAATCTCTTACCAATCCCCAACCGGACTCTTACCGAAACGGGTAAGTTATCCACAATTTGTGGATAAGTCTCTGGATAGGATTTAGTGATTATTGTATGGGAGCAATAAGGAAGGAGATTGAGGTGAAATACGATGAAATGTGTTTGTTGGTTACTTCTTTTGGTGTACAAAAAAGAAAGAGATGAAGCTAAAGCATCATTTCCCAGCTGTAATGCAAGATTTCTTAATGGAGTTTGTAGAGGGCAACCCATTTAGGGTTGAATTAATTTTCTTCCTTACCATAGGTCATTCGACCTATGACGATTATTGGGTAACCCCCTTCAGGGTTCACAGAAAAGTAACCCATTGGGAATATTTTTGTCGTTATTTTTTACTTCTCTTCACCATTTGAAAGGACTCGCTTGCTCAGCCATTTCAAAGGTAAAGGGATAGTTATGCTCAGTTAAGACCATATTAGCAAAGGGCGTCCCAATGGAACACCCTTTAAAATAGATTCCCCTAAAGTTTAGAATTGCTTAATTGTCCACTCAAGTGCTTCTTCAAGCATATCTTGGGGTGGATTCTTTATAAGTCCTTCGTTAATGAGCATGTGAGTAGATTGTCGGGCATTTTGAATATCAGCTTCAGCTAGTTTAAAAGCTTCATCCCAGGTGATAATATTACGAGCAACACCATCTTTGATAGCCTGCATTGCAACATCGGCAGCCTCTTTAGGGAAAACATCTGTTTCATCCATAGTAGGAACGATATTCTCAGGGTCAATCCCTCTTTTCTCAGCATATTCAGCGAGAGAGTAGGCGGCACGAATTGCCATATTATCTGTAATCTCACTTGCTTCTGTGAGGAGAGCACCCTTGAGAATACCGGGGAATCCAAGCGAGTTGTTAATCTGATTAGGAAAATCACCGCGACCTGTTGCAACTATGAAAGCACCAGCTTCTTTAGCTGCATAGGGATAGATTTCAGGAACAGGATTCGCACAAACAAACACTATTGCCTTATCATTCATCAACTTTATCCACTCTGGTTTAATTGTGTCAGGACCTGGTTTTGAAAGAGCAATAAGGACATCTGCTCCTGTGAATACTTCATTAATATCTGTAATCTTATTCGGGTTAGTCTGCTTTGATAATTCCCACTGCTTGTATGAACCGGGTTTGCTTTCTAGATCAGCTCTGTCGGTATGTAGAGTTCCTTTTGAGTCAAACATGATAATATTCTCACCGGGTAGTCCGGCTTTCATGAGGAATCTGGCAATTGTTGAGTTTGAAGCACCGCTTCCGTACAAAATTGTTTTCACTTTATCAATAGGTTTTTCTGCAAGTTTCAGAGCATTGATGAGTCCTGCAAGAGTTACACAAGCTGTTCCCTGCGCATCATCATGCCACACAGGTATTGAACACTCCTTCCTGAGAGTATCCAGAACTTTGTAACAGTTAGGCTGGGATATATCTTCAAGATTAACAGCACCGAATGAGGGTTGGAGCATCTTTACAAAGTCTATTATCTTATCTGCATCAGGCTTGCCATCCTTATCCCGATTATCAATGCAGAGTGCAACAGCATCTACACCACCAAGATATTTCATTAGAAATGCTTTGCCTTCCATAACACCAAGTCCTCCGGGAGGAGTACAATCACCATCACCGAGAACACGGGTTGAATCACTGACTACGGCAACAAGATTGCTTCTATTTGATAATTTATAGGAACTGTAATTATCATCTCTAATAGTTGTTGAAACTTCTGACACACCGGGTGTGTACCAAACATTGAACCAGTTGAAGCCCCAAATTCCTGCTTTTGGAAGTGTCTGCATCTTACCCTTATAGAACTGATGCGCAGTCTTTGAAAGACGCTTTAAAAATATTGTTTGAGCCTTTGCCTTCATCTCAGGAGTAAATTGCTCAGGGAATGCGGAATCAAGATTATTCAGACTTATATCAATTTTATTCATTGGTTACCTCTTTTCAAATATATTATTCCCATTAGTATCAATTGCAACAATACATGGGAAATTTCTAACTTCTAATCTTCTCACAGCTTCTGGACCGAGTTCATCCCAAGCTATAATTTCAGCTTTTTCAATTGAATTGGCAAGTAATACTCCTGCTCCTCCAATTGCAACAAAATAGACTGATTTTGTGCTTCTGACAGCATTTATAACTTCAACACTCCTCTCACCTTTACCTATCATCCCGCGTAATCCACTTCTGAGAAGAGTTGGAGTATAGGCATCCATACGATAACTCGTGGTTGGTCCTGCTGAACCGATAACTTCGTTTGGTTTTGCGGGAGAAGGACCTGTATAGTAAATAACGCTATCTTGAAGGTAAAAAGGAAGTTTCATTCCTTTATCAATTAACTCCACAATCTTCTTATGGGCTGCATCCCGAGCAGTGTATATCACACCGGAAAGAAGAACTTCATCCCCAACCTTGAGTTTAAGAGCATCTTCTTCGGTGAATGGCAGTTGTATTTGTATTGGCATATTACCTCAAAGCACTATAGATTTATGGCGGTGCGAATGGCATTGAATGTTAATAGCAACCGGTAGCGATGCTATATGGCAGGGCATTGTTTCAATCAACACCTTCAGTGCTGTGGAGTCTCCACCCAGACCCTGAGGTCCAACATCAGTTTCGTTGATAAGTTCTAAAAGTTTATCTTCTACATCTGCCCAATTTGGATTTGCATTTGATGAATTCAAAGGACGCATCAAAGCTTTCTTCGCAAGTAGTGCACATGTCTCGAAGTTACCCCCAACACCTAGCCCAATAATGATTGGAGGACAAGGGTTGCCCCCCGCCTTTACAACGGTATCCACAACAAACTTCTTAATTCCCCCTATTCCATCTGATGGTTTCAGCATAGCAATTCTGCTCATATTCTCTGAACCACCACCCTTTGGAGCTACTGTCAATTTTAGCTTATCGCCCTCAACAATGGAATAATGAATGACAGCA